>CANPYQ010000096.1 GCA_947588865.1 uncultured Bacilli bacterium | reverse complement strand
GAGGTAGAAAAAGAAGAACACATTATAAAATAAGTGAAAATGCAACAACTAAATGTCCAAAATGTGGAGCTACAGTTAGACCACACAGAGTATGTTTAGCTTGTGGAACTTATAAAGGTAAAGAAGTTGTTAAAAACGAAGAGAAATAATCTTCTTTTTTTGTTGATTTCCAATATTTTATGATATATAATTTTAATTGAAATTGTCATGGAAAAAATTTAAATACTAATTACAGTTTTATTTTCATTACATTCTCTATAGTAATATAGCAATTATTAAAAAGTATTGTAGGTTTTAATGTAATTATGAAATAAATTTTAATGATTATAATAAAAATATTTCAAATAGATGAAACTATTATATATATTAATATTGATTGAAATTAATATTAAAAATTTATAGTATATATAATATAGTTAAGAAATATTAATTTTATTAGAAATATTAGGGTATTAAAACCATGCAAAATATGTTATAATTTTATTGGTTGAAGTGAGAATAGTAATTATTTGAGTATTATAAAATAGGGTAGAATTACGATTAATCTATTCTTACAAAGTTAATACTCTTTTTAGTAAGGAGGCCATTATGGAATTAAACAAATATATAGATCATACTAATTTAAAAAATACAGCTACTTTAAAAGATATTGAAAAACTGTGCAACGAAGCAATAAAATATAAATTTGCAAGTGTTTGTGTATACCCATATTATGTAACTTTAGCTTCTACTCTCCTTAAAGGTACTAATATAGATGTTTGTACAGTAGTAGGATTTCCAAGTGGAATGTCTACTAAAGAAGCAAAAGTTTATGAGGCAATAGATGCAGTTGAAAAAGGTGCTGATGAAATTGATATGGTTATAAATATTGCTGCACTAAAAAATAAAGATTATAATTATGTAAAAGAGGAAATAGAAGAAATTAGAGATTCAATTGACGGTAAAGTATTAAAAGTAATAATAGAAACATGTTTGTTAACTCGCTCAGAAATAATAAAAATGACTGAGATATGCAATGAAACTTTTGTTAATTTTATTAAAACTTCTACTGGTTTTAGTGAATATGGTGCTAGGGCAGAGGATATTAAATTAATTAGTGAACATAAAAATGATGTATTAGAAATAAAAGCTAGTGGTGGAATTAAGACTATAGAATTAGCTGAGGAAATGATTAAAGCTGGTGCAACTAGAATTGGAACTAGCAGTGGTGTAATTTTAATGAACAATAATGAGGAGGAATATCATGACATTATTTGAGGATTTGAAATGGAGAGGGCTCATCAAAGATATTAGTTCTCCAGAAATAGAAAAAAAATTAAATGAAGAGAAATTAACTTTTTATATAGGAACAGATCCAACTGCAGATTCAATGCATATTGGGCATTTTTCATCATTTTTAATAGCCACAAGGCTTGCTAAGTATGGTCATAAGCCAATTTTATTAATTGGGGGTGCAACAGGCCTAATAGGTGATCCTAAACCATCACGTGAAAGGCAAATGATAACAAAAGAAGAAATAGAGAAAAATGTTCAAGGATTAACTCGTCAAGCAAAGGAAATATTTGGATTCGAAGTGGTTAATAACTATGATTGGACAAAAAATATTAATGTGTTAGATTTTTTGAGGGATTATGGTAAATATATAAATGTTAACTATATGTTAGATAAGGATATAATAAGCAGGAGATTAGAATCAGGTATAACTTTTTGTGAGTTTGCTTATACTTTACTTCAAGGTATGGACTTTGTTCATTTGAATGAGGAAAAAGGAGTAACTCTTCAAGTAGCTGGTTCAGATCAATGGGGAAATATAACAACGGGAATAGAGCTTGCACGTAAAAAGAATGATGTAGAGTTATTTGGTATGACTATGCCACTTGTTTTAGATGCTAATGGCGTTAAATTTGGCAAAACTGAAGGTAACGCGCTTTGGCTTGATAAAACTAAAACTTCTAGCTATGAATTGTATCAATATCTAATTAACACAAGTGATTTATGTGTTATAGATTATTTAAAAAAATTAACATTTTTGTCAAAAGAGGAAATAGAAAATATAGAGGAAAAACATTTAGAAAAGCCTGAGGATAGACTTGCTCAAAAAATACTAGCACGTGAGGTTATTACTTTTCTGCATGGAAAAGATGAATTTGATAGAGCATTAAAAATGAGTGAGGTATTATTTAGCGGAGATATTAGTAAGTTGAGTAGTGAAGAAATAGAAATTTGTTTTAAAGGTGTCCCAACCTTTGATATAATTGATGAAACAACATTGATAGATTTACTTGTAAATAATAATATTGCAGTTTCAAAAAGGGAAGCTAGAGAATTTTTAAATAGTAAAGCTATTAGTATAAATGGAAATATAATAAATGATGAAAACATTAAAATTAATAAGCAATTTGCAATAGATAATAGAGTTGTGGTAATAAAAAGAGGTAAAAAGAAGTATTTTTTAGGAATTATTAAATATTGATTTTATAAAAGCATATTATATAATATGTTTCAGACTGTTGACAAATGAAAAATTTGAAAACAGTCTTTTATTATTTTTCAAAATATAGTATAATGAAAATGCGA
>CANPYQ010000095.1 GCA_947588865.1 uncultured Bacilli bacterium | reverse complement strand
ATTATCTATAATAGATATATTTTTATCAAATAAATTATATATAAATTTGATAATTATTCCAGTTATAATTTATATAATGTTATTTTTCTTGACTTTAAATATTTTAATAAAAAATAAAAATAATATTAATTTAAGTAAAAAATTAATGATAAAGTGCTTATTTTTAAATCCAATATTTTTATTAACATTTGTATTTTGTTTTATGAAATGCTTGTTATCAAAAAATATAACTTGGGAGAAAATAACGCATAATGGTATATAGTTTAATTAAAAATAAAAAATTATGAATTTATAAAATGGGGTAGTTCTAAATGTTAGAAACTTTAGAAAATTATAAATATATAACAAGATTATATCTTGTATATATTATGTAGCTAAAAAAAGGAAAGAGGTATAATATGGAAAAAGCTAAAGTATATTTTATAAGTGAAATAACACCAGAAAATGTTGTCAAAGTGTTTAAAAAATTAGGTAAAGATTTATCTGGTCGTGTTGCAGTTAAAGTACATTCAGGAGAAAGAGGTAATCAAAATTATCTTAAGCCACTTTTTATGAAACCTATAATTGATTTTGTAAGTGGTACCGTTGTTGAATGTAATACAGCCTATGACGGAGCTCGAGATACGACAGAAAAACATAAAGAACTTATGAAGGAGCATGAATGGAGTAAGTATTTTAATGTAGATATAATGGATAGTGAAGATGATATTGTATTAGATATACCAAATGGAAAAGTAATAAAGAAAAATTATGTTGGTAAAAATATAGAAAATTATGATTCTATGCTAGTGCTTTCTCATTTTAAGGGTCATCCAATGGGTGGATACGGTGGAGCCTTAAAGCAATTATCAATTGGAGTTGCATCTAGTAAAGGTAAAAGATATATTCACTGTGTTGGAAAAGAAAACGGATCATATGAAGATATGTTTAGAGTAGATCAAGATAGTTTTTTAGAGGCTATGGCTGATGCTGTATCATCAGTAGTAAAATATTTTAATGGAAATATTGCATATATAAATGTAATGTGCAATATGTCTGTTGACTGTGATTGTTGCAATGTAGCAGAAGATCCTTGTATGAAGGATATTGGAATACTTGCTAGTTTAGATCCAATCGCAATAGATGAGGCTTGTATTGATTTGGTTAAAAATTCTAATGATCCAGGACGCGATCATTTACTAGAAAGAATTAATTCTAGACATGGTACTCATACAATTGATGCAGCCGTTGATCTTGGATTTGGAACAAAAGACTATGAATTAATAAGAGTGGATTAATTATATAGGAGTAATATATATGGCTTTAGTTAAATGTAGAGAATGTGGAAAAGAAATTAGCAATAATGCGTCTAGCTGCCCATACTGTGGATATAAAAATAGGAAGAATAATTTAAAATTAATTATAATCGCTTTAATTATATTAGTAGTAATTTTATTATTTGGAATTTCTATATTATATATAAAATATAAATTAGACAATGATAATTACGATGATGGATATAATTTTAATTTAAATAATAATACTAATAATAATATAAATGAAAGTAGCGATATAAATAATAGTTATATATCTAGTAGTGATGCATTAAACATAGTTTTGAAAGATTTAAATATAAATAAAAACGATATTTATGATTTAAGTAATGAATTAGAATATAAATTTGGTAAAACTGTTTATGATATAGATTTTAACTATAATAGATTTGAGTATGAGTATTATGTAGATGCAATAACTGGAGAAATAGTTAAATCATTTAAAGAATATGATTAAAATGTTAAAAAATATACATAAAAAATTTATTATAAAAGATGTTGAAAAACGAATTTATTTTCGTTATAATATTTCATGTGAGGTGGATGTTTATGGAAAAAAATGTTTATGATACTGAAAAACAAAAAAATTTTGAAGTCTTAGCTGTTCCTGGTAATACTAATTATGTTGTAAATAATAATCAATTTGAAGAAATGAAAACAGGTAATAAAAAATTAAAAAATATTTTATTTCTTGCGAAAGAATTTGAAAAAAATAATCAAAATTCAGGAAGCAAAAGAAAAATACTATTAAAAAAATAGCTTTAGTATATTAATAAGTTATAAAGAAAAATTATTTGCTTATAATAGGTAAGAATGGTTGATGAAAATAGTGGATAAAAGCGATAGAACATATTTTTAGCATGTTATTGAGTTAATTAAGGCAATAGCAGATGAAATAAATATGTAGATTATTAATAAAAAATTAAGGAGATGTAAAATAATGTTATTTAATAAAAAATTAAAAAGAAAAGATATAGCAAAAAAGTTTTATGGATACCATAGTAAAAATAACATAAATAATAAAAATGCAGCCATTAATTATTTAAACGATATAATCAATTATCTAAACAATTATACATATGAATCAAATAATGATTTTCTTATGTTAGGAAGGAAAAAGTTTGTATATGATGAAGTTATGGATATTTTAAATGGTAACAAAAAGGTTAATGACTCAATATATTTTGTTCTTGGATCTTTAGAAGAATTTATATGCAATAACAACCAAGTCTATGCTAGCGATGTAGATAAATCAAAATGGAAAAATGAAAAAATAATGGACGGAAAAAATTATGCGGAAATAAGGGATAAAAATGATAATTATATAAAAAATGGATATATTTGTTTAGAAGAAAAAAATATAATAATTGATATGATAAACAAAATCAAATCTAAAATCGTATAGTTAAATTATATACTATTAAAAACAAAAGACATACCATTTGCACAGGCAATTGATTATTGTCAATATGCAAGTGTGTTTTCTAAATTGACAATTTAGTATTTTAAAAAAGCTACGATCAAATATCGTAGTCCTTTTCTTCTAAATACAAATTCATTTCTTTTTCTTTAGATGTATCTTTTGTAATGTAATGAATATCAATATCACTATATAAATTTTTATCATAACAACCTTTAACTTGAGAAATAACTAAATCCTTTTCTTTATCTTTACCAAATAGTAGAATATTTCTAAATATATCTTTTAATGCTTGTAATAAATTAATAATAAAATT
>CANPYQ010000094.1 GCA_947588865.1 uncultured Bacilli bacterium | reverse complement strand
TAGTGGGATTATGAAAGATATAATTTTGAAATTTATAGAATATTTAAAATATGAAAAAAATTACTCTGAATTAACATTAAATAGTTATTTAAAAGATTTAAATTTATTTTTAGAATATTTAAATGATAACAACATTACGAATTATAATGATATTGAATATGGGGATTTAAGATTGTATATTAGTTATTTATATAGTTTAAAATATAATAATAAAACAATATCAAGACATATTAGTTCACTAAAGAGCTTTTTTAAATATTTAAAAGATAATAATATAATTAAAACTAATCCATCTACTTTAATATCTAATCCAAAAATAGATAAAAACTTACCTAAATATTTAAATTATGAGGATACTGAAAAGCTTTTGAATGCATTTGATAGAAATAGCGATATAGGGCTTAGGAATTCTTTAATACTGGAAATGTTATATTCGACAGGTATACGTGTAAGTGAATTAGTTAATATAAAATTAAATGATATATCTTTGTCAGATAAAAGCATAATAATAACTGGAAAAGGTAGTAAACAAAGAATCGTCTATTTTGGCAATATTTGCAATACTTTGATAAATAAATATATAAAAGGAAGTTACGTTAAATTAAATAAGAATAATAGTGAATATTTATTTTTAAGTAAAACTGGTAAAAAAATAAATGATAGAGAAATAAGAAAAATTATAGATATTGCATCTAAAATAGCAAATATCAAAATCAAGATATCACCACACGTTTTAAGACATACATTCGCAACTCATATGCTTTTAAATGGAGGAGATCTTAGAAGCGTGCAAGAATTATTAGGGCATGAAAATCTATCAACAACTCAAATATATACTCATTTAACAAATGAAAGAATTAGAAGTGTATACTTAAATGCTCATCCAAGAGCTAGGAGGTAATAATGTCAAAAATATGGTTTAGATACGGAGCTATGAATTGTGGTAAAACGACATCACTTCTTCAAGCTGCACACAATTATGAAGAACAAGGATTAAATATAATACTTATAAAACCTAAAATAGATAAAAAAGGAGAAGATAAAGTTGTATCTAGATTAGGAATAGAAAGAAAAGTAGATATTTTATTGGATTCTACTGCTAAATTAAAAGATGTTATAAAATTAAAAAGTGTTAATTGTATTATTGTAGACGAAGCACAGTTTCTTAAAGCTCAGCAGGTTAAAGATTTATGGATTATTTCTAAATTAAATAATATACCAGTTTTATGCTATGGCTTAAAAACAAATTTTAAAGGAGAACTTTTTGAAGGTTCAAAGGCTTTACTTGAGGTAGCAGATGAAATAGAAGAATTAATTACAATTTGTAAATGTGGTAAAAGGGCAAAATTTAACGCTAGAGTAAAAAATAATAAATATGTTAAAACTGGAGAAGAAATTCAAATAGATGGTATTTCTGCTACATATGAACCATTATGTGGAAAGTGTTATATAGAAAATGTATTAGGATTTAAAAATACTGAACTTTAGTATTTTTTCTTTTTTTAATAATAAAATTATATAGGTGATATATTGAATATATTTAATAGTATAGACTCATATATTAAAGAAAATGAAGTAAAAATTATTATACTTGAAAAAAAAATTAATATTGTGAATTATATAGATATTGGACATTTTGATTCAAATAAAATAGTTGTTAAAGTAAAAGATAAAGATATAATTATAAAAGGAAATGATTTGGTTGTTTCTAAACTTATGAATAATGAAATACTTATTACTGGTTCTTATAATAATATAGAATTTAGGTGACATATTGAAAAATTATATATTTTTTATTTTAAAGAGTAAAATTAGCATAAATGTTAAAGGAAATAATATTGAAAGATTTGTAAAAAGGCTTAAAAGTAATCATATAGAAATAATAAATATTAAATATATTTCAAAAGAAGAAATAAGTATAAAAATATATAAAAAGGATTATGATAAAGTATTATCTTTAAAAACTATTTATAAAATAGAAGTATTGGATTACTATGGTATTGTAAAATTTAAATATAATGTAATTAATAATAAATTTATAATAATTTCTATTTTTTTATCTTTGATTGGATTATATTTCATCACAAATATGATTTTTTCTGTTGATATAGTGACAAATGATTCTAAAATGGAATTAATATTAAAAGAAGAATTAAGTGATTTAGGAATAAAGAAATATAATTTTAAAAAAGATTATACAGAAATACAAAAAATAAAAAATAAAATTTTGAGTAAATATAGAAATAATCTTGAATGGATTGAAATAGAAAGTATTGGTACTAAATATATAGTAAGATATGAACCTAGATTGACTAATGAAGAAAATAAAACATCACCATTTAGGCATATTGTAGCAAAAAAAGATGCGGTTATTACAGATTTAGATATATCCAACGGACAAATTGTAAAAGAAATAAATTCATATGTAAAAAAAGGTGAAATTATAGTAAGTGGTTATATTTCTTTAAATAATAATATAAAAGATACTGTAAGTTCTACTGGAAATGTTTATGGAGAAACCTGGTATAATGTAACAATTACATATCCATATAAATACTATGAAAATTATGAAACTGGTAAAGAAAAAAAAGTATTTGTAATAAAATTCTTGAATAATAATTTTGAGTTATTTAATTTTAATAAATATAAAACTAAAAATACAATTGACAAAGTAATATTTAAAAATAACATTTTACCTATATCTTTTGTATATCAAACGCAAAAACAAACTAAAATAATAAAGGAAAATAATACTGAAGAAGAATTGATTAAAAAAGCAATTAATTATTCAAAAACAAAATTAGAGGAAAAATTACAAGATAGAGAATATATTAAAAATTATAAAATACTTAATAAAATACAGAATAGTGATTCAATTACTCTAAATATATTTTTTAGCGTTATAGAAAATATAACAGATTATCAAAGTATTGAAGAGTATAAAGATGACACAAAAATAGATTCTGAAACTACTTGTGAAATGAAAAAGTAAATTCCAGTTTCAAAAAATGTAAAAGGAATGTAAGAGAAACCTCTATTTTAAAGAGGTTT
>CANPYQ010000093.1 GCA_947588865.1 uncultured Bacilli bacterium | reverse complement strand
GTTTCTGATATGACTCATTTTTATATATTAAAAAATAGTGTCAAGTTTTCTCACCAACACTATTTATTATAGAACCAAAAGAAGAGACTAGAAATAGTTTCTTTTTATTGTATATAAAATTATTAGATGGTATAATATTAGCGTGGTGAGTTATGTATGAAAACTGAAGAATTTGATTTTTATTTACCTGAAAATTTGATTGCTCAAAGTCCAATAGATAAAAGAGATGAATCAAGACTATTAGTTTTAGATAAAAAAACTGGAAATATAGAGCACAAACATTTTAAAGATATAATTGATTATTTAAATGAGGGAGATGTACTCGTATTAAATGATACGAAAGTACTTCCTGCTAGGCTTTTTGGTACAAAAGAAGATACCAATGCAGCAATTGAAATTTTAATGTTAAAAGAAAAAGAAAAAGATGTTTGGGAGGTTTTATGCAAACCATCAAAGAGAATAAAAATTGGAACTATAGTTAATTTTTCTGATAAATTAAAAGCTCAGTGTATTGAAATAAAAGAAGAAGGAATTAGGATTTTAAAATTTAGTTATAAAGGTATATTTTACGAAATATTGGATGAGCTTGGACACATGCCATTACCTCCATATATTCATAAAGAATTGAAAGATAAAGATAGATATCAAACTGTATATGCTAAAAATATTGGTAGTGCAGCTGCACCAACAGCAGGACTTCATTTTACTAAAGAATTGATGAATAAAATAAAGAATAAGGGTATAAAAATTCAGTATATAACACTTCATGTGGGTCTTGGAACTTTTAGACCTGTAAATGTAGAAGATGTCACAAATCATAAAATGCATAGCGAGTTTTATCAAATGGATGAAAGCACTGCGAATATTTTGAATGACGCTAAAAAAAATGGAAATAAAATAATTAGTGTTGGAACAACGTCAACAAGAACACTCGAGACAATAATGAATTTGTATGGGCAGTTTAAAGAATGTAGTGGTTGGACTGATATATTTATATATCCAGGATATGAATTTAAGGCAATAAATTCTCTTATTACTAACTTTCATTTACCTAAAAGTACACTTATAATGTTAGTAAGTGCTTTAGCGGGGAAAGATAAAATTATGAATGCATATAAACAAGCCGTTAAATTAGAGTATAGATTTTTCTCATTTGGCGATAGTATGTTTATAAAGTAGGTTTCTATGGATAGTATAAAAAAGCAAAAAGAAAAGTATTTAGTAGAATATTTAAATGAAATATATGAATTAGATCATAGTTTTGTTGACTTGTTTTATCCAATTGCTATAATTGGTCTTTATAGCTTATATGAGTGTGATGAGTTACTTCCTGATGAATTTATACCTTTTGAATATGAAGAAATGGAAATATTTGAAACAATAAAACTAGTTAAAGAATTTTTAAGTGAAATTGATTATAATTATTTAGATAAATTTAATAATGCATTAAACGATGGCACGTTTGATATATTTCATATTGATAATTTAAATGAAAATAGATATCAAGATCCAATAAATATTGAGCAAGGTGAATTTAAGGGAATTAATTTACCAATATATTATAAAATAAGTGATGGTGCATCTATAGTTCATGAATTTTTTCATTATATCAATAATGGTAAAAACAGTATGTCAAAAAGTGTTTTTACAGAGCTCATTTCTTTCTATATGGAATTAAGATATTATTTATTTTTAAATAAAAAAGGATACAGTATTAAAAATTATTATAAGGATATATATGAAATTTTGGTTGATATAATTAAAAATTCTGCGAATAGTGTTTGTTATACTGGAATAATATTGGATACTTATCATAATACTGGTTGTATAAATAAAGAAAATATTAAATTTATAGATAAAAATGATGAAATAAGCAATGAAAATATTGAAGATCTAATAGAATTTAGTGAAAGTGAAGATTTCCTACAAGATATATATGATTTTGAAAATTTTGCTAGTTACTTACTTGGTGGAATATTAGCTATTAATTTAATAAATGAACCAATTTTAAATGATATAAAAATAAAATATATTAATGAAAATTTTGAAAATTTATCAATAAATGAAATTTTTGATTTATTAGGATTTGATATAAATAATCCAATACCATTTATATATAATTGTAGAAAAATTATAAGTAAAATAGAAGGTGTTATATATGAAGATAATAGTAATATTAGGTCCAACTGGAGTAGGTAAAACTAAATTGAGCATAGAATTAGCTAAAAGGCTTGATGGAGAAATAATAAATGGTGATAGTACCCAAGTTTATAAAAATTTAGACATAGCTACTGCTAAAATAAAAGATTCAGAAAAAGAAAACATAAACCATTATTTATTTGATATAAAAAATATTGAAGAAAATTATACTGTTTATGATTATCAAAAAGATTGCAGATTAAAAATAAAGGAGATAATAAATAAAGGCAAGATACCAATAATTGTTGGAGGAACTGGTTTTTACATAAAAGCTGCTTTATATGATTATAATTTTAATGATGAAAGCGTTTATAATAGTTATAGTGAATATCAAAATGATGAACTTTATAAAATGTTAATTACAATAGATAAAGATACAAAAATACATCCTAATAATAGAAAAAGAATTATCAGAGCTTTAAATTATTATAACAACAATAAATTACCTTTGAGTTCAAAAGAAAAATCTAGTAAACTGTTATATGATGCTATATTTATCGGTCTTACTTGTGATAGAAATATATTATATGACAGAATAAATAAAAGAGTGGATAAAATGATTGATGAAGGCTTAATAGAGGAAGCTAGGAAAATATATGATTCTAATATTAGAAGTAAAGCTGTAATGACACCTATAGGTTATAAAGAATTGTTTCAGTATTTTGATGGTGCTATAACAAAGGATGCTGCAATAGAATTAATTAAACAAAAAAGTAGAAGATATGCAAAAAGACAATATACTTGGAATAATAATCAAATGGATATTAATTGGTTTGAGGTTGATTTTAATAATTTTAATAGTACAATTGATAAAATTATTGAATTTATAAATTTTAAATATTGAAATAAAGTTAGTGTAAAGAGTTTTGGGGGAGAAAAATGAGAAAGTTAAGTTATAACTTGATTTTCTTGTTTTTTTTGTTA
>CANPYQ010000092.1 GCA_947588865.1 uncultured Bacilli bacterium | reverse complement strand
GCACTTTTTAGGTATTAGCTACTTTTATTTTGTTTAAAAGGCACTTTTTTAAATCTCCCAACTTTGGAAACGCGATCAATTTAAAATAATAATTTGACAAATTTAATCAAATATGTTAGTATATACCACATAAATTTGAAGGAATTTATAAAATTTTAAATTATATATATTTCTTCAGAAAAGGAAAGAGGGTTATAGTATGATAAATGGAACTAACGGGACAAGGCAATCTTTAATAGATTCAAGCGAATCAAAAAGGGCTAAAAAATCTAAGGCCAAAAGAAAGGGAATATTAATTAGCGTTTGTGCACTTTTTTCAGCAGGAGGAATAGCTGCAACAGGGCTTGCATCATGTTCATCTAAAAAGAATGAAACAGATAATGAAACTACTGCACCAACAACTCGAGTTGAGGAAATTTCTAACAATCCAATTGAGTCTTTGTCAACGCTTGATATAGGTAAGTTAGGAGCAAAATTAGATTATGATAAATTAGCAAATAAAAATAGCAATTTATATTCAAATCCAGTAGGTAATATAAACATAAATAATATCGTGGAGAAAAATGGTGAATTGTATGTGTCTAGTGAAGCTGCATCTAAGGCAGATAATATTGGAAAAGAAGTATTGGATGATAAAGGAGGAACTTTAGTTCCTAAATCCGATGGTAGTGCACAATTAAAACAAGAATATTATGAAATAGTTGATGAAAATGGAAATATAAAGGATTCTGGGGAAATTAATAGCAATGGACTTCCTAATGGATACCACAAAGATGATAGTGGAAAAATTGTAAAGGATGGCACAAACTATTATATAGCTCCTGATGGTAGTTATTGGAAGGACAAAAAAACTTATGAGGAATATATTGAAAGTTTGAAAAGTGATGGAGAGAGTGTTCAAACTGAATTTATACCAAGTGAAACAACACCTAGTGAAGTACCTACTGAGCCAGAAAAAATACCAACAACACCTCAAGAAACTCCAACAACACCAGTTGAAACTCCAAGTGAAAATAATAACATAAATACTGATGAAGGAGTAGTAAATCCAGACGGGACTTATACAATATTTGATATGACTTTTGAAAGTAAAGCAGATTATGATCAATGGGTTTTACAAGGATATACTGGTTATGGAATAATCGGTGGAATGATGAGACCAGTAACTTCAGAAGTTAGTTATGAAGATAGTGCAAAAGTTCTAGAACTTGGAAGATAGTTTAATCTATCTTTTTTTTCTTGATAAATATTTATTAAAATGTTATCATAAATATATATTAAGGTGATAAAGTGAAAAGAAAAATTAAAGAGAATTATAAGTTTATAATAATTCTAATATTATTTGTAATATGTTTTACTATAAAATTTCCTTATTATATAAACGCGCCAGGCGGTATAACTGACATGTCTAAGAAAATGGAAATAAATGGATATGAAAGTAAAGGTAGTTTTAATTTAGCATATGTTAGAGAATATAAAGCAACAATACCAACTTTTTTAATTTCACTTTTTAATAAAAATTGGAAAGTATTAAAACAAAATGATGTTTTATTAAATAATGAAACTAATAATTCATATTTATTAAGAGATAAGATTCTTATGAATGAATCTATTAGTAATGCTATAAATGTTGCGTTTAAATATGCAGGTAAAAAAATAGATATTATATCAACTAATTTATATATAACATATATAGATGGAAAAGCGAATACCAATTTAGTTGTTGGAGATATAATTACTAAAATTAATAACAAAAGTATAAATAGTAAGACTGATATAACTAACATTATAAATAAATATTCAGTTGGGGAAAAGTTAGATATACAAGTAATAAATAACAAAAAGAAATATAATAGATATGCCTATATTATAGAGGAAGATAATCAAAAAAAATTAGGATTATTTATAAGCGTTATTTCACAATATGATACATATCCTAGTGTTAATATAAAAGTAGATGAAAACGAATCTGGGTCAAGTGGGGGATTAATAACAGCTTTAACTATATATAATGCATTAGTAAAGGAAGACATTACAAACGGTCTTATTATAGTTGGAACTGGAACAATTGATTTAGATGGTAACATTGGGAGCATTGGTGGAGTAGAGTATAAATTAAAGAGTGCTGTAAAAAAACATGCTGATGTATTCATTGTCCCAAATGATGAAAATTATGAAGAAGCCTTAAAAATGAAAGAAAATAATAATTATGATATAGATATTGTTGGGGTATCAACATTTGAGGAAACATTAAAATATTTAAAAAATATGAACTGAAAGGTATATTGCTAGATAAAAATATCTAGTTTTTAATTCTTTATCGCTTAAAAACTAGATTTAAAATTTATAATTTGATAAAATTGTATTAGGTGAGTAGTATGAAAATGCAAGATGTAGATTTGAATAAAGTCTCTCCCATGATGAGGCATTATATTAGTGTGAAAGAAAAATATCCAGATGTAATAATTTTCTATAGATTAGGTGATTTTTATGAAGTGTTTTTTGAAGATGCAATTAGAACTTACGTTAACTGGTAGAAATGCTGGACTTGATAGTAAAGTCCCTATGTGCGGTGTTCCACATCATGCTGTTAACATATATATTGAAAAATTAGTAGAAAAAGGGTATAAAGTAGGAATTTGTGAACAATTAGAAGATCCTAAAGAAACTAAAGGTATAGTAGAGCGTGGAATAACTCAAATAATTAGTAAGGGAACTGTTATAAACTCAGATTCTTTAAATGAAAAAGAATTTAATTATATTGGAAATATATTAGATTGTAATAATGCATATTCTATATGTTACACGGATATAACAACAGGAATAATTTATGTAAGTTTGATTGAGCATAATTCAGTAAAACTTATTAATGAGATTATTAGTACTAATATAAGTGAAATAGTAGTTGAATCAAGTTTTAATAAAGAGATTATCAATACACTTAAGAATCAATTCAAAATAACTATATCATTTTTTGATGATATAATTAATATAGATGAGTATAAATATATATACGAGGATATTAAAGATGAAATATTAGTTAAAACTATAAATCATTTGATATCATATATAAATTCAATGAAAATGTCTAATTTATCACATTTTCAAAAAGCAATAGTAAAAGAAAAATATGTA
>CANPYQ010000091.1 GCA_947588865.1 uncultured Bacilli bacterium | reverse complement strand
TAGATTTTTATAAACTTTTATCACCCTCTTTCTATTTGATTTTTAATTAATTTTTTGGATTTTAATTTAGAAAAAAATTCCTTTGAATTAAATTAATTTATGTCTTTCCTAAGTTGCTTTTTGATTCAATAAATATTTTATAGCATGAATAGATTAATTTGTCAAATTAAATTTTATATTGTTATAACATCTCTATTGTTTCATTTTGCAGGGGTCGTCGGGGACGCCGACCCCTGCAAAATGCTATATTTACAAATACTATAAATTAACATCTCTACAAAAAACGGGCGATCTATGATCGCCCCTACAACATTAACAGCCTCAGCAATTGGTCTTCCCTACGTATATTCGTAGAAAATTTTTGATAAGCATTTATTGGTAATCCTTTACACTTAATTTAGGATATTCAAATTTAAATGCATTATTTGATAAGTAATTATTAGCTATATGATTATCTAAAAACTTCTCTCCACCTCTTAAAAAATATTTGTACTTCATACTCTTAGTTAATGTTCCTCCTGTTACAATTGGATCATCCCATGTAACATCTACTGCATACCATTTATTATCTAATAATACATAATTCCAAATATGTTCTTCTGTTTCTCCTTTGGAATTTGTTCCCTTTCCACTTACTAATACACATGGAATTCCTACTCCATCTAATAAATATTTGTATGCCTTTGCATAGCCTTCACAAACGCAACATTTTTCTACTAAAGCTCCATATATATCATGAGTATGATTTCTTGTTAAAGATTGATCATAGTCTAATTGTTCAACTAAAACATCATGTATCTGTTTTAATTTATCATAATCAGAACCTTCAACTTTTGTTACAACATTATTCTTTATAGCTTCTAACTTTTGATTATAAATATTTATATCAGCTGAATTTATGCCTTGTATTAAATAACTTACTCCCTCTTCAGGTCCTATATAAGTATTATACTTCGTTATACTACCCAAAGTAGTACTCTCAATTGTTAAATATAATTTCGTTACATCAATAAAATATACCATAGGATTGTCTAAAGCTAAAGCATCCCAAGCAGCTTGAAAATCCACTTTCAAATCTGCTTTTCCCTGTTCTGTTTGTAGAATATCATTAAATTGATTTCCAAAATCAATAGTATAATCACCTGACTTCATATTCTCTAAGTTTGACTCTATGCTACTATATATTATCTTTCCATTATCTGTTAGCTGATTATAAAAGAAATAATTGGATACAATTTTATCTTCTCTAACCGGTTTTATTTCTGAAACATCAATAGTCTCTGGAGATAAAGAAACATCCTTATTTGAAGAAGTTTCACTATTAGCTATATGTATTGCTCTTTTTATTGTTACTTGTGCCTCTTGTAAACTATCTTTAATATCAAAATCAGAATTTGTCATCTCTAAATATAAATATATAGAACCTCCCAAAACAAAAATAGCTAAAACTATTGTACATAAAGTTAACAAAAATGAAAAGAAGCTAAATCCACTGCCTTTTCTCATAAAAATCATCATTCCTTCCTGTTAAAAATCAAAGCTTTTCACAATATCTATATCTTGTATACTATACTCTATTATTATCAAAAACTCTCGTATATCCCCATAATAATATTATACTACATATTTATTCCAATAGCTATATTTTTATGAAAATCGGGTATCATAAAATTATATTTTATTAATAATATTAAAAGACTTATTTTTAATATTATTATTTACTGTGAGGAAGGTTTTAAATGATAAATTTTAGTTTTAATAAAAAAAACAATTATAATAATTCTTTTGAAAATAAAAACAATCAAACACTTCACACTAACAATAATAATACTAAACATTTTCGAATAACAAAAAAAATCATATTTTTCTCTTGTTTACTACTATTTTTAATTATTTGTTTGATATATGCCTCTAATATATCTACTCTTCCGGATGATGTTATACTCTTTTATGGTGAAAATCTAAATTTAAACACTTTATTTGGTATAAGCCTAGAAGAAACATATTCTTCAACTCCCGGTCTTATATCCATAGAAACAAACACAAGTATTCAAGCATCTTCTAAATATGTTGCAGAAAAACAACTAAAAACTGGAAAATCTATTGTAACTCTAAAGCTATTCAGGACCGTCCCCATAAAAGAAATTTCAGTAAATGTAATTCCAATTACGGAAGTTGTACCACTTGGAAATGTTGTCGGATTAAAATTATATACTAATGGTGTGTTAGTTGTTGGAATGAGTGAAATTGATGGAAGTGGTAATTCAAAATATAGACCATATGAGAATACTGGTATTAAAGAAGGTGACATGATAATTGAAATAAATAAAACTGCTATTACCTGCACAAATGATTTAATTCGTACAGTTGAAACTGCTGGCAATAAAGAGCTGTCTTTAAAATATGTAAGAGATGGCAATGTTTTAGAAACTACTATTACTCCTATTAAAAATTCTAACAATGAATATAAACTCGGTTTATGGGTTCGTGATACTGCTGCTGGAATAGGTACTGCTACTTTTTATGATCCATCTACAGGTACTTTTGCATGTTTAGGTCATGGAATTTTGGATATTGATACTGAAGAGCTTTTAGATATATCTTATGGGGAGTTTATCACAACAAATATTACGTCCCTAATAAAAGGTGAAAAAGGTATTCCTGGTAAAATTCAAGGAACAATAGATTCTGGAATAAGTTTAGGAACAATATATAAAAATACTAATTTTGGAGTTTTTGGAATTATGAAAGATATTTCTAGTTTAAACATTGATACAACGAAAAAATATCCAATTGCACTAAGGAATGAAATCAAAACTGGTCCTGCAAAAATATTGTGTACATTAGAAAATAATATTAGAAAGGAATATGATATAGAAATAGAAAAAATCTTTATAAATAATAATGAAAATAATAAAAGTATGCAAGTAAAAATAACAGATCACGAATTATTAGAAACTACTGGTGGAATAATCCAAGGAATGAGTGGCTCTCCTATAATTCAAAATGGTAAAGTTATTGGAGCTTTAACTCATGTTCTAGTTAGTGACCCTACACATGGATATGGAGTTTTTGCAGATTTAATGGTAAAACAATCAATAGAGACAGATTAAAATCTGCCCCTATTAATTGTTTTCTATGTTTTATTATTAATATACTGTGTTACTTTATATTGATTATATTTAATACGTGC
>CANPYQ010000090.1 GCA_947588865.1 uncultured Bacilli bacterium | reverse complement strand
CTGAATATCCTAGTACTCTTCCTAAACTTCCGTTTGCTCCAGCACTTCTTGCAGCAGCATCTAATCGTCCACTTATGGCTCCAGTTATTGCCCCTGTTAAAGCATCTAATCCTGCTGCTGTTTGAGCTTCTCTTAAATTTGCTCCTCTTTGTAAAGCCACTTCCATTCCTGATCCACTATCAGCTAAGGCTTGTCTTCCCGCACTTACTATTGAGTTTGCTACACTAGCCGCCTTTGTTCCTACTCCAAATACTTTTGCTATTCCTAATCCTGTCCCATAACTAAGTAAAACATTTCCAGCTATATTTCCAAGTGCCGAACATATTTGAGCCCCAGCACTGTCAGGATCAGCATATCTATCTAGCCCTGTTTCCCTTAATATCGCATAATACGCATCCTTAGATATATCTTTCGCTACAAAATTACCTACTGCTTCTGCAGCATTATCAAATCCTAATAACGAACATGCTCCAGATACTAACCAGCCACCACCATCTACTAAGCCTTCTAATACATTTCCCATTCCTTCAAAAAATGATAACCCACATGTCGCTGCCGTTGCCCAGCCATTTCCGGCTTCTTTATAATCTTTAAAACTTAATAATCTATTGTGTGAATCTTTATAATCATATTCTATTCCTTCATAAGACTTACCAAAATCAAATAATATATTACTACTTATTCCACTTGCAGCATTAATACTACTGTTATGTAATGCTGATCCAGATATTTGATTCCCTTTACCGGCAAAACTTGTGTTTTTTTCTATATTTTCTATCTCTTTTTTATATTCTTTAATGTATTTTATTACTTTATCTAGATTATTTACTATTCCACGATAATTATTTCTTAATTGAGTTAAATAACCAGGTAGATTACCCCCACTTCCAAATGATTTACTAAAAGAAGATACTTTTCCATTGTAGTAATTTTTAGCTGTTGTTATATCACTTATACATGATTGTAAACTGTTTGTATCTACTTTTATTGTGTTCATTTGTTACTTCCTACCTTTCTTCTAAATTATATATTATTATTTAAGCTAATTCAATTATTTAAAAAATCATAGATGTAAATATATAAAATTATTTACTAAATATGCTTACCATTTTCCATACAAACATCAAATAAATCTTTATTTTCTTTTAACGCTAAGGAAATTAATTTTAACCTTACATCAAGTTTATATAAAAACCAATTTTCAGGAAAACACTTACTAATTTTTTCTAAATCTTTATCATCAGTTATTCCTTTTCTTTTTAAATATTCATATTGTAGTAATAAATATGATATTTCTTTTGCATCTTCATTCATTTTTAACCTCCCATATTTTTAACAATTTCTTCTAGTGTTGATCTTATATCATCAAATAATTCTGGACCAATTGCTGCCTCTAGTTCTTTAATAGCATCAGTTCTTCCATTAGCAGACATGGAAACATAATCAGCAAGAATTTCATTGTATGAAAGAGCATCGCTTTCCACTTTTGTTCTTTTAGCTCCCCCTATTTCTTGCCAATAACTATTACTATGCCCATACGTATACTGATAATCACTATCAGATTGCATAATACTATTAATTATAGCAGAATAATATCTACTATTTCCTCTTTCACTTGGAGCTACCGATAACATAGCATTATACTTCACTTGATTATTAATATTATTTTGTATATTTAAAACTCTTTTTACGGCATCCGGATTTTTTAGTAAATCATCAATCGAATCCGCAGATAAACCAGATTCTGCTAAATATCCTTTTACTTGAGACATCTTAGCTGCTTTTTCTATAGATTCTCTAAGATCTCCTTGTGTTCCACTACTATATAAGCTATCTATTAAACCATTTATTCTTTCAGTTTCGCTAGGTCTTATTGCATCATACCAATCACCAGTAATTTCTACATTTTTTTTATAAGTTTGATTCCAAATTTTTTCTAAGCTTCGTACTCCACTATCATCACTTGCAATATTACTTCTAGCAGTTTCAAGAGCTTTAATACTTCGTTCAGGTAAGCTGTCTTTATAATCCGTAAAAACGTCATAAAATGCATGACCACTTTCATGAGAAAGTACCCTACTACTTGCTACATCTAAATCTTTATATCCCATTACTATAGAATTCATTGGACCCCAATAAAACGAAGACATGTCACCATAGTCAGCACCATAAATACTAAAACGAGCTCCTCTTTTTTGAAGACTACCATCATTTAATTTATCATAGTGACTAAAAATGTATCTAACACTTTCATCAGAAAATTCATCTTTTTCTATTAAATCACACAAGGTATTAACAATTTTTCTATCATCAGAGTCATCATAATCAAATCTAAAAGCACCAATTATACGTTTTTTAAAAGCTTCTGTAGGTTCACTATACACTTTTGGAACATCTAATTGATCATTATCAGCCAATTGTAAAAATTTTTTTCTGTCCATTTGTACTTGAGATGGACTAACTGATTGACCATTAGAATCCGATTGATAAACAACATCTTTTAATTCTTTGTTTTTAGTTTTTATTTGACCTAATCCATTAAATAATGTTCCGAGTGATCCCATTACTCCAGCTGTTGCCATTTGGAAAAATACTCCATCACTAACAAAATTACTTTTAAAATTATCCCAATAACTTTTACTATCATCTTGGTTATATATCGCTGTATGAGTTGCTTCATTTATTACTGGTTCTGTTGCTGATACTGCACCTGATGCTGCTGAATATCCTAGTACTCTTCCTAAACTTCCGTTTGCTCCAGCACTTCTTGCAGCAGCATCTAATCGTCCACTTATAGCTCCAGTTATCGCTCCTGTTAAAGCATCTAATCCCGCTGCTGTTTGGGCTTCTCTTAAATTGGCTCCTCTTTGTAAAGCCACTTCCATTCCTGATCCACTATCAGCTAAGGCTTGTCTTCCCGCACTTACTATTGAGTTCGCTACACTGGCTGCCTTTGTTCCTATTCCAAATACTTTTGCTACTCCTAATCCTGTCCCATAACTAAGTAAAACATTTCCAACTATATTTCCTGCCATTGATGATAAATTGGCTAAGGTACTATTGGGATCAGCATATCTATCTAGCCCTGTTTCTCTTAATATCGCATAATATGCATCTTTGGATATATCTTTCGCTACAAAATTACCTACTGCTTCGGCAGCATTATCAAACCCTAATAATGAACATGCTCCAGATACTAACCAGCCACCACCATCTACTAAGCCTTCTAATACATTTCCCATTCCTTCAAAAAATGA
>CANPYQ010000089.1 GCA_947588865.1 uncultured Bacilli bacterium | reverse complement strand
AAAAAACTTCGAAATTAGAACTAGAAGTTTATGAAGAAAGAATTTTTGAATTAATAAATGCTCTAAATAATAGTGGTAGTTTCTTTGGAACAATAAAATGGGCTTTGGGTGAAAATTATTTTAAAGTAATAAGGCCATTAAAAAGAGAACTACAAACGAATGGAAAATATGAGCCGAAAGAAATATTAAAGAATAAATATAAATTAAATTTATTAATAGCTTTTTCTTATCCTGTAGATACGACAGTAATAAAAAATATCTATAAATTAATTTATGTTAAAAGATCGGATTATCCCGAAGTAAATTTTTATGAACCCGAGTTTACTTGGGATGAAGATTTACCTTTAGAAACCATAAATGAATTAAAGTTAATTCAAAAACAAACGCAAGACTTAGGCTTATATTTATTTTTGAAAAAAAATTATTATTCATCAGATGATCTTAAAGGCATTTATCGTTTACCGGAAGGGTTAAACAAAGTTGGTTATTTAATGGGGCTTCGTGCTGAGGGCTGGTTACCTTCTGAGCAAATGAATGAAATTAATAAATTTGTCAAAACTATTCGCAAAAAAATGAGTGGTAAAACTGTGATTTTTCCGAAAACTTTAAAAGGTGTTTTAGGAGACTTAATTAGTGATACTGAACTAGAAGAATTAAGATTAAATGAAGGATTGGAATATTTTAATTTTAATTTTACGCCAACATGCAATATTAAGAAAATAGCAATACCTGCAACGGTCATTCCTTTGAGTTATGGTTCTCATCAACAAGATAATAGTTCCTTAGAGACTATTTGTTTTCATGATTTTGATAAATCTTTCTTTTATGATAATATCGAAAATTTAAGAAAATTACTTTGGCCATATATGAAAATATCTTCTATTGAAAATAACGATGAAGTAAACAGTCAAAATCTTTGCAAATTAACAATAGATGGCATAATTGTTGAATTCAGTAATATTGATGATTATCCTAGTCGAATAATATTAGAAAAAGAAGAATGTAAAGTAACCTTTAATGGTAATTCACCATATAAGTTAATCTATATAGGTAGTTATAAGTTAATCGAACATATTAATTATTTAATCATGGACAAAATAGCTAAATATCGGGGAACAGATATAGAAAATATGAAATTAACTAAACATTAAATTTTTAACAGTTGTTTTGAGATTAGGTATATGTTAAAATAACACTTACAAAAAGAGTTTTGGTTATGAAATTAATTAATTTATTAAAAAAGAAAAAAACTAAATTTATAACTAAAGAACTAATAAGTTTAAGTTCTTTAGCCCAAGTACCAACTCTTGATTATTTTAAAAATAATAATCAAGTTTTGTCGTTAATAAATTTATACAAAAAAGATTATCTAGAAATTCTAATTAAAGAAAAAGTCCTAACGAGTAATGAATTAAAAGCCAAAGAACTACATAATAAATTAAAAATGATTCATACTCTTATAGAACAAAATACTTTAGGCGACGAACTATTTGAAAAAGTCTTTTTTAATGAAGAAGATAAAGTAAAAGCTTTAATACATTTACGAAAATTTACTATATATAATGAACAAATAAAAGATTTAGAAGAAGAAATAGTAAGTAGAATAATTGCTTTAAAAGAAATCTTAAAGAAAACATTTTTAAATAGACAAAAGAGAATAAGTATTATAAATGAGATTAATAATTTAACTAATATTTTTGTTATATTAATGAATCAAAAAGAAACGTTAAGATTATGTTTAAATAATTATGGTTTAAAATGTTTTGATATAACAAAGGAAAAAGATAAAGAAAAAGAAGAAAAATTAATAAGGGAAAGAAAAGAAAAACTAAATGTCTATCAAAAACAAGCTTTTGGTAAAATAGTTTATGAACTAAACGATTTAAATGATATGGCCAAAGTTGAAGTTGCCTTAGAAGAATATGTTTATAAGAGTAATGAAAAAGTAAAAAAATTAAAAGAAGAATTAAATAATATAAATTCTTTGGAGGAAATAGAAAAGTTAGAGAAAAAATATTATCTATATTATGAGTTTGGTAAAAATTTTGTAACAATTAATGAACTAAAAGATTTATATAAAATAAAATTTAAGATATTAACTAATGGATTGATAGGAACTATTCAACCTTTTATACTATATCGAAATGTAGAAAAAATAGAATTAGAAGTTTATAAAGAAATAATTATGCAAAAATTAAATGATTTATTAATAGGAGATAATAAATATTTAAAAGAAACTTTTAAAAAAGACTATCCTAAAGCATTATTAGAAATAACTAAACAATTAAAAAGAAAAAATGAGTATAATCCTGAAACTATTTTACGAAGTCGTTACAAATTAAATTTATTATTAGCAACTGAAGTTACGAGTGGTATTTCTTTATTTTTTACTAATTATAAAATATATGCTACTGACTATGTAGATTTGCAAATGTATCATGGTATTTTTGATTGGGAAGAAGAAATTCCTTTAGAAAGTATTTATCGCTTAGAAAAAATTAATAAAATTAAAAATCGTTCTTTATTATATGATTTATATGTTAAGAATAATCCCGTTTTTAAAGAAAATTATTATTTATTTCCAGGTGTAAAAAAAATAAAAAGAGAGCTTGTTATTTTTGACCCAGAAACCGGTTATTATCATTCGTATGGCCCCACTACTGAACATTTATTAGAAACAATAAAAAAAGAAGCAATCGGTAAAACTGTAATTATGCCAAATTCCTTAAAAATATATGATTGTAATTTTTTTGAAGATACTTTAATAAAAGGTATTATCTTTCCTGAAGGATTTACTGTGTTGGGTAATAAAGTATTAGCTAATAATAAATTGTCTTATATTTCTTTACCTAGTACGCTTACCACAATTAATGGTGCTGTATTTGAAAATAGGCAAAAAATTGATACTATTGTTTTTACTAATTTTCGAAATTCTAATATTTTAGGAAATGAAAATTTGTTTTATAATTTGCTAAAAGAATTGATTGGCTCTTATGTTTTAAAGAATATTAGTTATGGATATAAAAATATTTTTAATTTTAATCGAATTGTTCTTCTCGATGGTGATGAAAGAATCGAAATACCTAGTGAAAAATTTGAACGTGCTACAGTAATAGAATCTAAATATGAGACGATAAAAAGATTTGAAGAATTGATTCAAAAAAAGGTGAACTTTCAAAACAAAGAAGAAAAATTTATTCTTTCAAAGAAATTATAATTATGCTAAAATAACACTTACAAAAAAGGATTTTGGTTATGAATTTATTTGATTTATTTAAAAAACAAAAAACTAAATTTATAACTAAAGAACTAATAAGCTTAAGTTCTTTAGCAAATGTACCTACTATTGATTATTTTAAAGATAATAATCAAGTTTTGTCGTTAATAAATTTATACAAAAAAGATTATCTAGAAATTCTAATTAAAGAAAAAGTATTAACGAGTAAAGATTTAAAAGCAAACGAATTACATAATAAATTAAATATGATTCATAATTTA
>CANPYQ010000088.1 GCA_947588865.1 uncultured Bacilli bacterium | reverse complement strand
AAGAAAAAATTATGTGAAGATATTTGTCTTCACCATGCTTCTACTATTAAAACTGCTAAGGATTTCAATATCCCTCTTAAAACTTTAGAAAAATGGATTACTGCTTATAACAAAGACCTCAATCTGCTTTAAAATATCTTACTCCTGCTCAATTTAAGCATTTATACTATAATAAAGAGGATTAATCTCTTAATCCCCTCCATTAATTTTAATTTCTGTCTACTTTTACTTAACTAATGCAGAATCTAAAATCCTCTAGAACTTCCTCCTCCACCAGAAGAACCTCCACCGCCAGAAAATCCACCAATTGATCCTCCACCGCCTCTTCCTCCATAAAAGGAAGTATAAAATAACATACTCGGTGTTGCATACGCAGAAAACATATATGCAAATAAATTAGTTATTAAAATCCCAAAATAATCTGTTAACACAAAAAATAAGATAAAAAATAAAATTAAATAAACAACTGTAACTGTATCCCTTTTTTTAGTTATTCTTGCAATAAAACCGAGTACTATACCTAGAATTAGTCCACCAAAGGTATATATAATTTCATTATTATTTATATTATTTGAAGTAGGATTATTATATTCTAAATCTAAGTTATTTAATTTAACTATTTCGGAATAAAAAGCATCATATCCATTTTTTATTCCTTCATCAAAATTATTATTTTTTAAATAAGGTATAATATATTCATCCTGAAATCTTCCAGTCTTACCATCAGGAAGTATTCCTTCAAGTCCATATCCTACTTCTACTCTAAATTTTTTTTCTTCTAAAGCAAATAAAAGAAGTAAACCATTATTTTTCTCTTTATCCCCAATGTCAAAATTTCTAAATAGCCTAAGTGCATAATCTTCAATAGATTTTCCTTCTAAATTTGGAACTGTTACAACGACTATTTGTATTCCATCTAAATTGTTTAAAGAAACACTTTTATTTAATATATATTTTTCTGTTTCATCACTTAAAACATTTGCATAATCGTTTATATAAAATTCATTTGTAGGCTTAACTAAAGCTTTAACATCTGTTATAATAATTAAAAATAAAAAAGTAAGGATTAAATAAATAATCCTATTAGAATGAAATTTCTGGAACTTCATCCTTGCCCTCACTAACTTCAAAATAATCTTTTTTATCAAATCCAAATATCCCCGCAAATATACTACCTGGGAAACGCTTGATTGCTTTATTATATGTACTCACTGCATCATTATAATCCTTTCTTGATACAGCAATCCTATTTTCAGTACCTGCAAGTTCATCTTGCAAATTTATAAAATTTTCATTTGACTTTAAATCTGGATAATCTTCAACTATTACAAACAAATTGTTTAAAGCCTTTGTAAGTTCTTCATTAGCATCTGCCTTATCTTCTACATTACTAGCACCCATCAATTTTTCCCTTGCACTTGTAACACTATCTATTACTTCATTTTCATGAGTTGTATAACCCTTTACTGTACTTACTAAATTAGGTATTAAATTTGCTCTTCTTTCTAATTGTACAGATATATCTGAAAATCTATTTTCTACACTTTCTTCTTTATTAACTAAACTATTATAATTTGTAACAACAAATATGCTTAATATAAATATTATAGCAAATATAATAATTCCTATCTTTAACCCTTTTTTCACCTTATCACCATCCTATTACATTCTAACATGTTTTAATTTGATTTACAATACTACACCAAATATTATGGCTATCATGCTGGCAAGTATTCCTACTAAACAAAATATTTTCACAATTTCTCTTTCATTATAACCTTTTTTTTCAAATGAATGATGAATAGGAGTCATTAAAAAAAGTCTTTTATGTGTAATTTTATAATATACTCTTTGTATTATACAAGTAAGTGTTTCTATTACAAATACTATTCCAATCACAATAAGTAATATCTCATGACGAGTTAAAATTGATATAGCCCCCATTACCGCACCAAGAGCAAGAGACCCTGTATCCCCCATAAACACTTTTGCTGGATTTAAATTAAAAAGCAAAAATCCTATTAGTGATCCTACTAAAGAAAAACAAAATAACGCAACTTCTTCATAACCTTCAAGCCACCCTGTATTATAACTTATTATACCAAATGTTAAGAATGCTATCAAGGATAAACTTCCCGCAAGACCATCTAGTCCATCTGTAATATTAACTGCATTAGAACTTGATACTAAAACAATCAGTATTACTATTCCATATAAAAAACCTATATCAAGTTTTATACCTAATGTATGTATCCAAAGTAAAGGTTCATTACCGCTTATCATAAATAAATAAAAAAATATTACTGCAACTATTACTTGCATTAAGAATTTTTGGCCTTCGCTAAGTCCAGCATTATTATGTCTTTTTATTATTAAATAATCATCTATAAAACCTATTATAGAATAAAGCAAAAAAGTAAGTATTACTATCAATATTGTAGTATTAAATTTTATCTTACCAAGTAGATACATGAGTATCATAACAACAATAGTAGGTATTATAAAAATCAATCCTCCCATTGTTGGGGTACCCTGCTTACTTTTATGTTTTTCTTCTAAATATTCACTCAATCTTTGCCCTGCTTTTAATTTTTTTAAAACTGGTATTAAAAATATAGCGAATGCAATAGAAAGTATTAAACTAATCATCATAACAAGTACTGCTTTAGTTAGTATTATCATATAATCCCTCTAATAAATTTTATTCTTAAATAAATAAAATAGGACAAGATTTGTAATATGTTTTGTACTTCTTCAACTAATAAATAAATTACCATTTTTCTTCTAATATATTAATACTAAATGTTTTACTCTCCATATAATTGATAAAGCACTTCATTTCTACTTAGTATTAAATATCTATCAACTAAATTTGCTTTTAATTTACTTATTCATAGTTAATACTATTTTATATGTATATGCATCTGCATTATTAACTCATACTTAACTTCACCAATTATAGAATATTCAACATAATTTTGTCCATTAAAATATATTTTGTTTTTTACTTTTTTTGATAATTCATTGAAAAATTTATAAAATAGCTTTATATCTTTATCATGAGTAAGTACCATTTCATTAATAAATCTTTGTTCTATTAAATTATTTGATATATTTTTTCTTATAAGCACAATACACCTATCACATCTACACTAACTCTTGAGCAACACTAATATTTATAACAGTTTTAAGACCTTATTTTGTAAATACATATGGTAATTTTCTAACTTCGCATGTGTATTTTTTGATGTTCTATTCTGAAACTTCAAATTTATCTTTACTTAATTGAAATCAAAAATTTCCATCCTTAAGGATTTGCTAAATCACTATTCCATATGTATATAATACAGCAAAATCTTTTAATTTCTTTTCAAAAAAATACTATAAATTATTTATAGCATTTTTTATAATATACCTAATATATTTTTAAAAATTATAGGATAATATTCATTTATAATTATCTAATTTACATATGTATATACTTTAGCAGGTATTCCACTGACTAAACTTTCAGGCAAATTCCATTTAGACTTAGTTACTTTTATTGTTGATAAATTTGTACAATTTCCAAACATATTTCCCATATTTGTTACAGATGTTGTGTCAAAGCTACTTAAATCTAA
>CANPYQ010000087.1 GCA_947588865.1 uncultured Bacilli bacterium | reverse complement strand
TCGCATCTGGTTTATTAATTATTTTAAAATTCTTAGAAATTGGTCCATATTATACTTTATATGCGGTTATCTATGGCCTTGTAATGTTTATTTTAATGTATTTAATTCAAGTATTAGGTAGTAAACTCTTTAAAAGAGAATCCTTAGGCGGAGGAGATGTTAAACTAGCTTTTATTATTGGCCTTACTTTAGGCTATCCCGGTATTGGCTTAAGACTTTCTTTAGTGGCTTTAATATTCTCAGCCTTTTTAGCGCTTCCTTATGCTTTTGGTCAAATCTATCTAAATAAAAATAATGAATTACCCTATGGCCCATTCTTAATATCCGCCATGATTATAGTTTTTATCTTTATTGAAAAATTTACTAATATTTTGGTGTTCTTTACGTTAATGTAATGATTGAAAGCAACCGAATGGTTGTTTTTTATTTGTCCAAAATTTTATAAACTTGGACAAAAATGTTGATTTCGGGGGGGGTATATTTTATAATGGAAAAAGTAATAATATTTTTAGAAAGGAAATTTTTATGTCTAAAGTAAAAAATAAAAAATTGAAAAAAAATAATTTTTTTAAAAAAGAAGTTTTAAACAAAATAATTTTTTGTTTATCGCTTCCTTTTGTGACATTTCTTTTGTCAAGTAGACTAACTGATGTAGAATTATATATTTGTATGTTTTTATCTTTTGGTATTGGAGTATTTTTTGGCTTTAAATTATTTAAAGATATGTTTTCGAAATATAATTATAAATTAATTAGTATTGCATTGGTTGCTGCATTATTTATTGAGAAGGTATGGATTAATAATATTATTGTTGTTGAAAATCATGTAAAAGAATTAGCAAATTTACTATTTAATTATACTTTTTCTCATGACACTATTGCATTTGTACTAGTAATTTTGTCATTACCAGCTTTAACCGAATTAATTTATATATTATTAGTAAAAACATTGCCAATTGTCAAAAAGATAATTGCTAATTTTAATAAAACTGATAAGAAAATAATTGTTATTACAACAATAGTTGGCTTTATATTATCATTTGTCATTTATAATATAACAAGTGTCTTTTATAGTCCTACATACAAACTAGGAGATATTGAACTTGATAGAATTTATGATGTAATATATACCACTGATAGTAGTTATATTTATAATGATAATGCTTATTTAAATATAAATATGGCCGAAAACGATATAAGGCAACCTTTTTTTGGAATCTTTGCAACACCTTTTGCAATTATAGCCTATATTTTAAGTGATTTATTATCTTTTATTCCTAATAGTTATGCTGTATTAATTAATACAATGCAAATAATGTTACTGGCTGTATCAGTGATTTTAATAACCAAAATGTTAGGATTATCTAAAAAGGATAGTGTCTTTTATTATGTTTTATCTTTTTGTACTTTTCCATTAATTTTGTTTAGCTTTGTTATGGAACAATACATATTTTGCTTATTTTATTTAATTCTAGCAATTTATATTTGGTATTTTAATATAATTGAAACAAATTATTTTTATCTTGGAGCAGTTGGTACTTTACTAACATCAGGGATTATTTTTCCTTTAATAAGCAAATTAAAAAGTTTTAAAAAATGGATTATTAATGTTTTAAAATGTTTTGCCGCTTTTGTTTGTACAACTATAATATTTGGACAATTACACATTATTCTTAATAGTAAAACTGGAATTACAAGGTTATTAGTATTTAGTGGAAAAGATATGCCCCTTATGGATAAGTTATATCAATTTTTATATTTTGCAAGAAGTATTTTTATTGCTCCGCAAGGTATTATTATTAATTCAGGTATTCCATCTTATAGGTTAACAAATATTGATTTTATTTGTGTAACAGGAATTGTTATATTAGTATTATGTTTTTTAAGTTTTTTACTTAATAGAAAAAATAAGTTAGCAATAATATCATTTTTATGGATTATATTTTCATTTATAATTTTGGGCCTAGTTGGTTGGGGTGCCTTAGAAAATGGTTTAATATTATATTCTTTATATTTTTCTTGGGCATATATAGTACTTTTATATTTACTTTTAGATAAAGTAATTAAGAATATCAAAGTAAAACATATAATAATGCTTGCCTTATGTTTAATACTTTTATGCTTTAATGTTCCTGAATTTATTAGAATTGTTAAATTTGGATTAACATATTATCGCTTTTAGACCGAAAGGATTTGAATTAAATGATAAAAAAAATATTTAATTATTTAAAATTAATGCGGGTAAAACATTACATAAAAAATATTTTAATTTTTCTTCCATTAATTTTTAGTAATAATTTATTTAATTTTATAAAATTAAATAATTGTATTTGGGCTTTTATTGTTTTTTCTCTTGCTTGTAGTATCATATACATTTTTAACGATATTAAAGATATTGAAAAAGATAAATTGCATCCTAAAAAGAAAGAAAGACCACTTGCATCAGGAAAAGTTAGTATTAAAGAAGCAATAATTTTAATAATTCTTTTAGTATTATTAGTTATAGGAGGAATGTTTTATTTAAAAGCATCAATTTATAGTATATTATTAGTTGTAATTTATATAATTTTAAATATTGGCTATAGTATTTGTTTGAAAAATATTCCTTTACTTGACATAATTGTTTTAGTATCTGGTTTTCTTATTAGAGTTTTATATGGGGCCTCAATAATTGATGTTAATGTTTCAAATTGGCTCTATTTAACTATAATGGCTCTTTCCTTTTATTTAGTTTTAGGCAAGAGAAGAAATGAAATAATGATGACTGATAAAAATACTAGAAAAGTATTAAAATATTATAATAAAGATTTCTTAGACAAAAATATGTATATGTGTTTATCTTTAGCAATAGTATTTTATGCCTTATGGGCGGTGACTATTGAAAATAGTTATTTGGTTTTAACTGTTCCATTAATTATTATAGTTTGTATGCGTTATAGTATGTTAATTGAACAAGAAAATTTTGGGGATCCCGTAGAAGTAGTTTTATCAGATAAAGTTATAATTAGTTTAATTTTATTATATGGAATTTTGATTTTTACTATTTTATATGTCTAAAATTAAAAATAAACTTTAGAAAACTTTACTTTTTAGTATATTTTCGGTTATAATAACAATAGGTGTGTTGAATGAATTGGATAGTTAATGATCATAATATATTAGAAATTTTATTAGTAACTTTTATAGTTAGTGTTATTTTAGTTCCAATTGCTAAAAAAGTAGCAAATCATATAGGAGCTATAGATATGCCTAATGAAAGAAAAGTTCACACTAAACCAATGCCAAGATTAGGAGGAATTGCGATTTTTGGTGCTTTTTTAGTTGGCTATATGTTATATGGTGAATTAACAACCCAAATGATTTCTATTTTAATTGGTTCATTTATAATTTTATTGGTTGGTATATTTGATGATATAAAACCTATAAGTGCAAGATATAAATTTTTAGTTCAAGTAATTGCGGCTTTAATTGTGGTTATCTATGGTCAGTTATATTTTACGGAAATAACCTTTTTAGGTCTTAATTTAAAATTTAATTTGTTAATAAGTTATGCTTTATCAACATTATTTATTGTAGCTATATCTAATGCCATTAATTTAATTGATGGATTAGATGGCCTTGCTGGTGGTATAAGTTCCATTTATTTTGCTACAATT
>CANPYQ010000086.1 GCA_947588865.1 uncultured Bacilli bacterium | reverse complement strand
TGTCCTTAATGCTTATCTACTTAGTAGATAATTGATTATTTTATACTTTGGGGTCACGATGTCTTGACAAAAGTTAAGTTTTTCAATAATTGACTTTTATTGGCAATGCTAATATAATATGATTGGTGATTGTTTAATGTATTATTTTGACAATAATTCAACAACAAAAGTAGATATAGATGTATTAAACGAAATGCTACCATTTTTTAGTGAGTATTATGGTAATGCTTCTAGTATACATAAATTGGGCCAAATAAGTAAAAAAAAGATGGAGGAATCAAGAGAAAAAATAGCTAATATTTTAAATTGCAGTCCTAATGAAATTTATTTTACTAGTTCGGGTAGTGAATCTAACAATACAATAATTAAAGGAATAATGAAAGCAAGTGGGAAGAAGCATTTAATAACATCTAAAATAGAACATTCATCTATACTAAATACTTGTAAATTTTTGGAAAGCGAAGGATATAAAGTAACATATTTAAATGTAGATGAGTTTGGCGTTATAGATTTAAAGGAACTTGAGGAAAGTATTAACGATGATACAGCTTTAGTTTCTATCATGTTTGCTAACAACGAAATAGGCACTATTGAGCCGATAAAACAGATCGCAAGTATTTGTGAACAAAAGAATGTCTTATTTCATACTGATGCAGTACAGGCTATAGGCAGTATAGATATAGATTTGAGAGATTTAAACATTGATAGTATGACTATATCTAGTCATAAGATTTATGGTCCAAAAGGTGCAAGTATTTTATATGTTAAAAATAAAGTTAAATTTAACTCATTAATAAATGGTGGATATCAAGAACAGAATAAAAGAGCTGGGACTGAAAATATTGCAGCAATAGTAGGTATGGGTAAGGCATTAGAGCTAAATTACCAAAATAGAAATGAAAAAAATAAATATGTTAAAGAATTAAGAGATTATTTTGAATTAAAGTTAAAAGAAGAAATAATAAATATTAAAATAAATGGTAACTTGCAAAACAGATTGTTAGGAACATCTAATGTAACTATAAAAGGGTTTGATGCTGCTACATTACTTATTGCTTTAGATATGAGAAATATTTGTATTTCAACTGGAAGCGCCTGCCTGTCAAGGTCTATTTTGCCATCACATGTTTTAAAGGCAATTGGATTAGATGATAATGATATTAAATCATCTATTAGGGTAAGTTTTGGTAAATATAATACTAAAGAAGAAATTGATTATTTAATTATGTCTATAAAAGAAATTGTTGGGAAGTGATATATTGAAAAAAGTTTTAGTTGGTATGAGTGGTGGAGTAGATAGTAGTGTAAGTGCAATATTACTAAAACAAGAAGGATATGATGTATACGGTGTAACTTTAAAATTATGGGAATCAGATGATGAGTGCGTTGAAGGTGGCTGTTGTAGCTATTCTTCTAGTATGGATGCAATAAGAGTGTGTAATAAACTGGAGATACCACATTATACAATAGATTTTAAAGAACAATTTAATAATTGTGTTATTAAAAATTTTATAGATGAATATTCATCTGCACATACACCTAATCCTTGTATAGAGTGTAACAAATATTTAAAGTTTGGCGCAATGTGGGAAAAGGCAAAAGAACTTGGAATTGATTATATTGCAACGGGACATTATGCTAAAGTAGAATATAGTGGTAAATATAAGAGATTCATCCTTAAAAAGTCAGATAATTTAGCTAAAGATCAAAGTTATGTACTTTATAGTATACCAAAAGATGTATTACCACATATCTTATTTCCACTTTCTTCATATGAATCAAAAGATGAAATAAGAAAGATTGCTAAAGAAAATAATTTATCGGTTGCAAGTAAACCAGATAGTCAGGATATTTGCTTTATACCTGATGGAGATTATAAGAAATTTTTAGAAAAAAATGGTAATTTAAAAGAAACTGTTGGTGACATTATTTTAAACGATAAAGTTATTGGAAAGCATAGGGGACTTTATAAATATACGATTGGGCAAAGAAAAGGACTAGGAATTTCACATGATACTCCATTATATGTAATAGGTTTTAACAAAGATAAAAATGAACTTATAGTTGGAGAAGAAAAAGATTTATATGTAAAAAGTTTTAAAGTTAAAAATTATAATCTACTACTTATAGATGAGATAAAAAAACCTATTGAGGTTATGGTGAAAACTCGTTACAAAAGCAAAGAGCATAAAGCTATTATTTCTATGGATAAAAATCAAATAAATGTAGAATTTATTGAACCACAAAAAGGTATTACACCTGGACAATCGGCTGTGTTTTATATAGATGATATTGTTTTGGGTGGAGGAATAATTATATAGGAGAAAATTATGAATAAGAAAGAAAATTGGAGAGAAAAAAGAGTAAGAAGAGTAAGGGATGGACTTGACTGGAGAGTCGGTCTATATAAAGAATTTATAGAATTTATCGACGAGGTTTATGAACTTTCAAACATTTATGATTGGGATATTTGGGGTGGGGGAACAGATAATTATGCTGTTACACTTACTCAAGCAAAGCGTAATGGAAAGTTTATTTCTATAAAAATGATTCCATCAAAAAATTATTCTTATTATGCTAGTTTTGTTGATGAGTGGAATCCAAACAGAATTAAGAATGATAGTATATATGAAGAATTTATTGGAGATACTCTTGATGAAGCATTAAAATATATTCACAAATTTTTAAATGAAAATGAATATCAAAGGGAATATGGTAGTCCAACAAAGATATTAGGCAATGGATATGATAAATGCTTTATGAGAATAAGATGGGCTAAAGATGAATTCGCTAACAAAATAATAGAGGATGAATTTTCAAATATTTAATGGTGATTTATGAAAAGTATTTTAATAGTTGAAGATGAAGTAAAATTAAGATTGGAGTTAATGAAATTCCTAAACAATAATGGATATCAAATTTCTATGATTGAAAACTTCGATAATGTAATAAATGATATAATTAAATCAAATGTAGATTTAGTTTTACTTGATATAAATTTGCCAGTATTTAGCGGAGAATATATTTTGAAAAATGTTAGAAAAATAAGTAATATTCCAATAGTGATAATTACAAGTAGAAATACAGAAATAGATGAACTTCTAAGTATTAACAATGGTGCGGATGATTTTATAGCAAAACCATTTAACAAAGAAATATTACTTGCTAGAATAAATAGGATATTAAGTAAAGATGAAGATACAAAAATAAAATATAAAGATGTTATACTTGATATGTCAAAATCAACTATTTTGAGGGACGAGTTAGTAATTGATCTTACTCGAAATGAGTTAAAAATTTTTTACTATTTACTTAAAAATAAAGGAACTATAGTATCTAGAGATGATTTGATAAATTATTTATGGAACAATAATGAATTTGTTGATGATAATACATTAACTGTTAATATAAATAGATTAAGAATTAAACTAGATAATATAGGTTTGAATAATATTATACTAACAAAAAGAGGTATGGGGTATATAATTTTATAAAAATAAAATGCAGAATTAAAAAAATTACATTCAGTAAATGAATGCAATAATTTTTTTTATTATTTGCTAGTTAAAAAAATAATTTTAAAGTTATTTACTAAAATGAATAAAAATGGTAAAATATTAATAAAATTTTTTATATGGGAATAAATTTACATAATTTTTATTATAAAGTTGTATTAAACTTTATGACTGATTAATGTATTCAGCATATGCAATATTTAAATCAATAGGCATTTTAATTGA
>CANPYQ010000085.1 GCA_947588865.1 uncultured Bacilli bacterium | reverse complement strand
TCAAGCAAAAGATATTATAAATTATTCTCATGTCTTTTTCAATATTTAGGTGTTGCACTTCAAACAAAAATTTTCCAATTAAGAATTTTTTCAAAGTTTTTATTAAATAGTATTCACTATCACTATATTATATGCTTGTTATTATTTTATATTTTATTAAATTTAAATTTTTTACTTAAAATTACATTCGCAGTTATTTTTATTTACTATATGTAATTCATAATTAGTATCTATATTGTATACAAGTTTGAAAGTATATGCATGCCAATCAACCCAAGGATTAGGATTCCATAAATACTTGCCTGGCAACATGACAACATCTATAGTTTTTCTTTCTCCTTTTAACTGTTGCTTTATGCATTTTTCTCTTAAAACGTCTAAATAGGCAAAGTATGAATACATTAATATAAATATCATTACTATAAAAGTTATAAAAATCTTACTAAACATTAAAAAGATTTTATTTTCAAATATTTTTATATCAATATCATTCATTATAATAAATACACAAATATATAATAATATTGTAGGAAAGAATGTAGTTCTTCCACCACCAATTGGAGATATTGACATAGCCATAATATTTAAGATTGCTACTAGAAAAAAGAATAGTATTTTAATTCTATCTTTTCTTACCAATTTATAAATCAATAGAATAGAAATAATTAAAAAACTTATCCAATATATAATTATAAATATATTATTGTTATCTAAAAATACTTTTATTAATCTTGGATAATAAGGACTAATAGTATTTATCATATTTGAAAATGAGGTTAAAAATGGGACTATAATCATATAAATAATTAATGGCCATTTCATTTTAGTTTTTATTTTTTTATATATAAGTATGAATAAAACTATGCTAAATAAAGCTATTAAAAAACTATTTTTAATAAATACATAATTTATTTGTCGTGGTAATGTGTCTATAACTTTTTCAAGTATATTAAGTTTATTAAAATCGGCCATTTCAAGTGCTCTAGCTTTAGTTCCCGGACTGTTTAACATAAGTAAAAAACCTATTGAAGAAAACATTGTAGATACTGATAACAATATATCTACTTTTTTATTTTTTACAAATTCATATATTATAATTAATATATAGACGCTTATAATTCCTACACTTGCTGGTTCAACAAACATTGAAAATATAAAACTAAGTATAGGCAAAAGGAAATACCAAATTTTATTATACTTAATATTTACAACCTTTAAAGTATCCCTTTTAAACCATATTATAAAAAATATAAATACAACTGGCATAAAATATGTACAGTTACCTGTTATCCAGACATAAATTTGAGAAAATGTTTGTTCATCAATTAAAAGTAAAGCTGCAAGTACTATAATTGGCATTATTTTTTCATGCTTGCCTTTTGTAAAATTCAGTATACAATAATATATAAATGTCATACCAATTGCATTAATAAATGCCCAAATATATTTATGTGAGCAAAATATAAGGTCAAATATTCTACTAAAAAATCTACCTTCAAATGTCAAATAATTGTTTTTGGCAATCTCAATTATCCCTGATAATGTATTATTGTGTAATACGTTATTCCAATCATCCCCAGTAAGTGGAGTAAGTAATCCAATTATTAAAAAGATTAAAAAAACTAATAAATATTTTGATAAATCTTTATTTTTCATTTTTTTTAACATAAATCACCTACTTAAATTTAATTTTTGTATCACTTGGAAGTTTATAATAATTAATAAAATACTGATAAGCAAAATAATTTTCATCACTAGGCTCATTGCAATCTATCTGATAAATGCAATACTTATTTGGAACTTTTTTTAAATATAGAATATCTTTATTTCCCTTGTTTTCTTTATATTTTTCTATACTAGAAAGTCTATCATTTTTAATCATACCAATATTATAATAAATTTTAATTTCATTAGCAAGAAGAAATAGTAAAATAATTATTGGTAAAACTATTAGTTTTTTATAACTAGTATTTTTAAATATACCATATATCATAATGATTATAATTATTATTAAATATAAATAATAAAAATAATTTGGTCTTGCATTTTGGTAATCACTTGTTATAGCCATTGAATATACAACTGCTAACATTGATAAATGAATTATAGATAATTTATATCTTTTTTTAGTAAAATTTATATAAGTATCTGAAATAAAGCATAAAATAACTAAAGTAAAATAAAGCCAATTATTATTTATTATGAAACTTAATATAATGTTTAATAGTATTAATGTAATAAGTATAATAGAGTTTCTTTTTTTAATATTCATTAGTGTTATAAGTAACACTAATGAATATATAACCGGTATAAGGTTATATATCGATGTTAGTTTAAATAAATTAATTGAAATTATTGGTAAAGAAAGATTTAATTTTTCAAATATATTTAAATTATTAAAGCTTGATGAACCATTAATTCTAACAAAAGTTCCTGGTCCCAACAACAAAAATGTAGAACTTATAATAAGTGGTATATATAATAGAGTCAATTTTTTAACATTATTTTTCAAAATAAATTTTTCATAAAAAATTGAAAGTGTGACAAAAACAATCATATAAATTAATAGAGATTCATGTAATATGCTAACTATTAAAACAATAAGCATATTAAGCCATATATTTCTATTCCACCCATTTTTTAAATATAAATAGATAAAAAACAAAAGTGGAATACTAGTCCATATATAATTTACTGAACCTGCTACCCAATAAAATAACCATTTAAAACTATATAATGCGAAAAAAAGACTTATAGATACGATAAAATTTAATATTTTGTTTGATTTTGGAATATAAATATTAATTATTTTACCAATTAAAATCATGCTAATTATTATAGCAATTGGATTTAAAACACTCCAAAGGTTTTTACCAAAAATAAGTAAAAACTGTACTATCATATGAACAAATACTCTACTGCTTATATTAAAATAATCTGCTACTTGGTTTTTAAACACTTGAATTATATTAGTTACTCTAACATCAGTTCTATAAAAAAACGAATATGGTAAATCATCATTTATTATAAAAGTACTTAAAGAACAATAAAAGAGACTTAAAAATACTAATAATAAAATTATTAAATATAATTTATTATTTAAAATATATTTTTTTATTTTTTCCATTTTTCATCTATTTCACTTTCTATTAATTTTATAAAATTATTTGTATTGCTTTTATATTTTTTTGGTCTAAATTTTTTTGACTTTTTCAATAATTCATCAAGCTTATCAAAATCATTTAAATTTAAAATATAGCCTCCATTCGAAAAATTTTCAATAATTTGTAATTGATGATTGTTTGTATGTTCTCCAAATTCCTTTAATCGTGCAGCAGCTATTACTTTTTTATCATTTTTAAGTCCGGTTATTATAGATCCTACTCCACCATGTGTTATCAACAAATCACATCTTTTTATTAATTCATCAAATTCATCCATAGGTATCAAATCAAATATTTCCATATCTTCAGATTGAAAATTTTTTGAATACCCTGCTTGAACTATTACTTTTTCATTTATATTTTTATTATCAATTTGCTTTTGTATGGCATCAAGTAATCTATAAAATTTTTTATCTTGTGTTCCTAGAGTTACAAGTATCAATATATCCACCCCCCATAGATTGCTTTTGGATATAGTTTAAGCATATCTTTCCACTGAACTACAAATGTATTTGCTATAGGATATACTAATTTACCAGATAAAGTTTTAGTTTTACTGTTTGCAAATGTTTCAATAAATATTATTTTACTACCAAATATTTTTCCAATATAGCACATTGGAACTGCAGTATGTGTTCCTGTAGTTACAATTACTTTTGGTCTTATTTTAAAATATAAAATAAGTGACTTAAAACAGTTGTAAATAAATTTAA
>CANPYQ010000084.1 GCA_947588865.1 uncultured Bacilli bacterium | reverse complement strand
GAACTATTTTTAGTCCTCTATCTCGATTCATTTATCATTAGTTTTTGGTTTCACCAACACTACTTGACATTGAACCTCTTTAATTACTTTAATTTTTATTCAGTTCTCAGTGCTATTACAGGATCTTTTTTACTAGCAACTCTTGATGGTATTAATCCTGCTATTACAGTTAATAATACACTTATTATAATAAGTATTATAGCACCAACAATAGGTAAACTCGCAGACACTACTATACCCGTTATATTTTTTATTAGAATATTTATTACAAAATTAAGAAAACAAGTTATAATAATTCCAAAAAGTCCAGCTGTTATACCTATTATAAATGTTTCTGCATTAAATACGCGAGATATATCTTTTTTACTTGCTCCTATAGCTCTCAATATTCCTATTTCTTTAGTTCTTTCAAGTACAGATATGTAAGTAATTATTCCAATCATTATACTTGATACAATGAGTGAAATAGATACAAATGCGATAAGTACATATCCTATAACATTTACTATAGTAGTAACACTATTCATAAGTAATCCTACATAATCTGTATATTCTATTTTATCATCTTCAAGTCCATTTTTAACTTTATTATCATTATATTCTTTTATTATTCTTTCAATTTCATCTTTGGATTCAAAATTTTTGGGATAAATATTTATAGTATATGGATCTTCTAAATCTACTATACCTATTTTTAGTAAATTATTCTCATATGACTCTAATGTTTTAAATTCACTATTTGTAAATACATTTATATTTTTATTAGTTGTTTGCTCTTTTGCAATCTCACTATTATTAATACCATTTATTACATACTCAGTAAGCCCTTTTGTATAACCTATACCATTAGTTATTGATATATTGCTATCTTCTTTAGGTTTTATTATACCTACTATATTAAGTTCCAAACCATTTTCTACTAATTTTTTTAGATATGCAGTATCTTGTCTCAAATCTTTCCAACTATCAGCTTCTTTAACAAAATAATCTGAATTAAGTACCAATTTGTATTTAGTATTTAATATATCTTTATATGAATATTTAGTTTGCTCAAATTTTTTAATTTCTTTTCCAGTCATCATATTATTCATAGTTTCTTGTATTTCTTTTTGATCTTTAAATCCTAATGTATAAAGTACAAAATCATTTATTTCATTGTCTTCATCTACTATTAATACTAATTCATTATAATTATTTGGCATTCTACCACTAATTACTTCATACTGACTATTAAGTAGATTTTTATTTGTTGTAAGTTCATTAAATATTGGAATTGTTGTTTGAAAATTACTATTATTCATTCCAAATATACTCATCATATCACTAGGATTTACCCTTAATAAATCTTCTTTATATATTTGCAAATTCAAATTATAAGTATATTTAATATCATTTACATATTTATTTAATTCTTTACTATTTTCTATAAACTTTTTGAATTCACTAACATTATTAGTACTTATACCTCCATACATAGTACTTATCATGCTTGTCATTATATCGTTTGAATATACTGCATCTAGTTCATGATCCTTGTTATCGTTGTTTTCCATGAAAGATGACATTAATGTACTTGTATCAACACTATTTTTTTCTATAGTAAGTGGATAACTAGATAAAGTATCTCGTTGTACTTTATTTATATAATTATTCACCCCATTAGATAAGGATAATATTAATGATATTCCTATTATTCCAATAGAACCTGCAAAAGAGGTTAAAATAGTTCTACCTTTTTTAGTCATAAGATTATTTAGCGAAAGTGATAATGCTGTTAAAAAATTCATACTCGTTTTTTTTGATTTAGTATTTTTATATTCAATAATTTGGCTTCCATCATATGGATTAGTATCATTTATTACTTCTCCATCTTTTAGACTAATTATTCTATTTGAATATTCATTTGCAAGTTCAGGATTATGAGTAACCATTATTACCAATTTATCTTTGCTTATCTTTTTCAACAATTTCATAATTTGAATACTTGTTTCAGAATCTAAAGCTCCAGTTGGCTCATCTGCAAGTAGTATATCAGGATTGTTAATTAACGCACGCGCAATTGCTACTCTTTGCATCTGTCCACCACTCATTTGATTTGGTTTTTTATGAATATGCTCAGAAAGTCCTACCTCATTTAATACTTTTATAGCTTTTTTTCTTCTTTCTTTTTTACCGACTCCAGAAAGTGTCAATGCAAGTTCTACATTAGATAATATTGATTGATGTGGAATTAAATTATAACTTTGAAATACAAAACCTATTCTATGATTTCTATATGAATCCCAATCTTTATCTTTATACTTTTTAGTAGATATTTCATTTATTATTAAATCTCCACTTGTATATTTATCAAGACCACCTATTATATTAAGAAGAGTCGTTTTTCCACTTCCACTTGGGCCCAATATAGATACAAATTCGCTTTCTCTAAAATTAATACTAACTTTATTCAAAGCCTTTTGAACAAAGCTACCTGTTTGATAAGTTTTAGTAATATTTTTAATTTCTAACATAAATATCCCCTTTACAAGATATGTTTATTATATCATATTTAGAAAAAAAAGTGAATTACTCACCTTTTATCGCCTCAGTAAGTTCTATAGTTGCTTCACTAAGTTTATTTTCTCTATAATATTTTACTTTTATTTTATCTCCCACTGAGTATTTATACAATAAATATTTAAAGTATGACACATCATCTACTTTTTTGCCATCTAATTCAACAATGACATCGCCTACTTTGAGTCCAGCATTATAAGCAGGCATATTTTCTTCTACTAAACTAAGTACAGCGCCAAATTCTACATCACTACTTATAGTTATACCATAATAATATTGTAAGGCGAATGTATTTGTTAAATCAACTAATTGAACACCTAAATATGGCCTTTCTATTTTATTACCGCTTTCTATATTATTTACTATGTCAGTAACATAATTTATTGGTATTGCAAACCCCATACCTTCTACACCACTGCCTACAAGTTTAGATGATGTTATTCCTATAACCTCACCCTTTATATTACAAATAGGGCCACCACTATTACCATTATTTATAGAAGCATCTGTTTGAATTACTTCCATTAAATAATTTCCACTAGATAAATTAACTTTTACTGTCCTGTTTATTCCAGAAATTATTCCCCTCGTTATAGTTCCCATATATTCTTTTCCTAAAGGAGCACCTACAGTAAATACTGTATCACCAAGTTCTATGTTAGAAGAATTGCCTAAAGTTGCCACCTTTTTTATATTATTATCAGGAATACTTAATACAGCAATATCATAATATTCATCACCGCTTACAAGGTTAGCATCTACCTCATTACCATCTGTAAATGTGATAACAAATTTAGATCCATTTTCAATAACATGGTAATTAGTTAATATATAACCTTTACCATCTTCTTTTTTATAAACAAACCCAGAGCCTGATGTAGTACCTCCCATCTTATCAGTTACTTCTATATATACTGTTGATTCATAAACATTATTTATTGCATTTTTTAAATCACTAGTTTCTTCCAATGTTGTTGTTTTTACATTTTCACTATATACTTTTTTATGAAATACACCTCCATTTATAGTAACAGCAAGTCCCCACATTATAAATGCTCCTAAAATAAATGTACATGTCATCAAAAATATTCTTGATGTAAAGAAATTACTACACATTTTATTTTTTTTATTGTTAGATGAATTGTTATCAATTTCCTTTTTTATCCTATCATCTTTGCTTTCCTTATCTTCCTTTTTTTCTACTTTTACTTCATCTTTTTCTTCCATAAAATTCCTCCTAGCTACAATAATAGTATACCTAATTTATGAAATTTATATGAAATAATATAATATTTTGATAGTGTAAAATTATTTGGGGAAGAGTATAAAAAAAGAAAGACCTTTGTTATAATAGACTTGATAAAAATAAA
>CANPYQ010000083.1 GCA_947588865.1 uncultured Bacilli bacterium | reverse complement strand
TTCTCTAATACTTCGTCGATACCTACGCGTATAAGGGACTTTCACCCTCTAGCTAAATGTCATGCACGACACACTTTTAAAACTCGAACTATAAAAGTCCGAGTTTAATATCAATCTAGTGCGTTTGCAAAAGTGTTCTCGCACCTTACATCCTAATTTATCACATTTGATAAATTAATTATAACGCTAAATTTAACAACAAACAATATATTCTTCCTCAATATAAGAAAAAATCAATTTTGAAATTTCTAAATATAAAGTATATAGTATAATTATTACTTATTTAAAGTTTTTCCTAAGTCTCAATGTTTTTTCATCAGTCAATGTAAACTGATTATTTGCATCTGATGAAATACTATTTCTTTTTGGATAATTACAGGGATTTTCATCATCGTAAATTAAGTTGTGTTGTCTTGCATACTCAAATATTTCCCACGATACAGTTCCGGGATCTTTTCCTACATTAACTTTTATACAAGGAATATTCAGCTCATTCATTTTATGATAAATCCCATCTGCATAACGAAGAATTGTATCGGCCATCATTGGGATAGATTTAGTATTATTTTTATCAATCTTGCTAAATTGTCCTTCTACATTATCAATACATACAACTTGTTCTTCCTTATCATACCACACTAATCCATCAAAAAATGTTCTATTAGAAGATGTAAAAGTTACATATCTCCAATTTAAATCAGTGATAACATGAGTTAAACGATCCTCTGCATATCCACCATATCTTGAACAACAATTTGTTTTTCTACCGCTAAGAAAAGCTCGTGGATCACTTTTTAAATGTGAATTAAATTTCATTAAACTAGCTTTTAAATCTTCAATATTTGGAATATTTACTTTTTGTTCATCAATTGAAAGAGCTTGTTCATAAAGTCCTATAGCCCATTTAAGTTCATCTTCACTTGCACCAAATTTCATCAATAATTGTATAAGTCGAAAGTAACGTTCATCTTTTACTTTTTCACCAAACCTCTCTTTATCTATTTTAACATCAGTAATTGATGCAATTGCATCTATTGGGGTTAATAATTTGTTTCTTGTCCTCGTTTTTATTCTCTTTTCTGGTCTACTTTCAAGAACTTCATCAAACCTTTCAAAAAGTTCACCTGTCATATTAGTACCAAGATCAGGTTCAATAAAAGCTTGACTATCTATAGCATAGTGTTGCATAAAAAAGTCAGCAAACTGTTTATTATAACCTTTTCTCAAATCTATTGCACCATAAGCAGTATGAAGTTCATCACCAGTTATTCCTTTTTTTAGAAAATAGTCAATAATATAATTCATTGCTTTTTCACTGGTGGATTCTTTACTATCAAATAGTCCCAAAATATAACCTAGAGTGATTATTCCTTCCATTTCCTCATATTTATTTGCTTGAAATTCATCTTTTAATATTCTAAGACGTTTATGATTGTTATTATAAAAATATTCATGACTTTTCTCTGCTGGTATTTTATTAATAACTGATGATGATGGAATCCATTTTTTTGCAGTATAAGGAAGCCATTCAAACAATTTTTTTCTCATATTATGATTACCTAGCATCATTAATAGATCTTTTTCAATATCAGTTAAATCTTTTCTGTTTGTATAAGATAATCTTAGAAGTTTTACGAATTTATATATTTGTTTTCGACTAAGAAGTTTTTCTTGATTTTGTTTATCATAACAAACAATATAAAATTGTTTTTCATCAAATAAATTACTATAATCTTTAAAACTATAACCATTTTGCATACATATAATAATCATTTCTAATATATTAGCAAATTCTTTGCGAACAACAAATTGTTCTTTCCCATTTGGATCAATAACTTTTAAAGATTCTTGATTCATATTAAATAAATTATCATTATCTGGAAAAGAAAAGCCTAAATTAAAGCTTTTTTTAATAACTCCAAACCATTCTGCAGAGATAGATAATAATACATCACGCTTAATTGTTAAGTTATGTTCTCTATCAAAACTATCAAGACATCTTAATCCAATATTTTTTACTCTTTTATCACAAAGATCAATAATAGCAGGAATTTCAAAATTTTCTTTATTAAGTTTTTTCAGCACATTAACATATTTATTTATGTCTAATTCTAAATAACAACGATTAAAAATAACTTCTTTTTCATTAGGATCAATTAAAGTAATGTTATCACATTTTGAATCAAATATGTATGCAGGATTTAAAAATTTGTAATTATATCTTTTTAAAAAATATACTAGGCTTAATAAATTATTACTCATTTCACGGGCAAATGCTTTATTTAATACAATTGTATTTTCGCCATTGGTTTTAAATACAATATCCTTTATTGATTCATTAAATAAGCATTCTAACTCTGGAAAATCATAACCTTGGCGAACTAAAAAGTGAACTGCCCTATAAAGTTTTCCATCAATATGTAATAAATTTTTTTCATCTTTATAATCATTATAATCATTCCAATAAAGGTATTTTATATTATAATTATGTGAAAACCTATCATATAAATCATCTTTATTAGGAATAAATGCATATATATCATCTTTATCATAACAAAAAGACATAAGCATTTTAGTATTGTTATTTGAATTGGGAAGTTTTGCTATTCGTTCATCACTAAAATAACTCCCATATTGGTTTTTAATTTCAATCTTTGACATTCCATGTACGATTTTTATGATACCACTAGTGAATCCATAAGGATCATCATAAGGATCAACATGACCATGGATATAAAAATCTTTAATTTCATTATTAGTTAGCCCGAGATCAATTAATGCATCTAATATCCCAAATAATCCTGTTTCCTTCATATCTATAACAGGTTCTCTATAATGTCGCAAATGAAATATTTTCTTACTAACATCAATTGCATCTCCCTCAAATTGTAATAGAAATGCTAGTTCTATATAATCATTATCCACTTGCCAAGTTTCTTCTTTTTTTTCCATAATATATTCCCCCGTTTGTATCAAGATATTATACATTTTTTTATATAAATGTCAAATTAGTTAGTTTATAATTTTATTTATGAACTAATTATTACTCTCATGAAATTGGACAAGGCCATGCTCAGTTTTAACATCTTGATCAACTGGAAATTCATACTTGCATAAAACCGTTCTAATAATTTTCTTTGAATATTTTCTCTATAAATCATTCTATTTAAATTATTATCTATATGTACCAATAAATCATTTTTCAATTCCAAATTCACTGCAAATTCAATACATTTTATTACTATTACTGACTTACTTTTAATGATATTTTGTTTAATAAATTTGAATAATAATTAATCATCTGTTTCATATAAATTAGCACTAAATTTTATTATAAAAAATTACTCTTTTCTAAAAAATAGCTATTTTTTAAATACAACAGGATATAGTAATACACCACAAAATTTCAAATTCCTTTAAAATAAAGAATTTTTTCATATAATTAATGCACAATAAAACATTTTCGCACATACAAAAATGACAATTTTATACATTTTTAATAAAAAATATTTAAACCCTTTATTTATACGTTTTTATATTAATTATTTTTCAACTAATTAACAATTATTATAATTTTTTATAATTAATTTTTACAATAAATTCTAATATTTTTCATTATAACTAAAATAATTTAAAAAAAATATTAACCTCCAAACAATGAAAAAAGCTCATAACATCAAATGCTATGAACCCATATTTTTAAATCGCATAGACGCGACCTTTGGCTTCTATTGGTGGAGAATAAGGGACTTGAACCCTTGACCCCCTGCGTGCAAGGCAGATGCTCTAGCCAACTGAGCTAATTCCCCAACGGTAACAATGTTACTAATAAAGTATATCATTAATTTATTTGTGTGTCAACATTTTTTTCTTGTTTATAAATTTTTATATGATTAATATATGATAATGTCTTAAGTGTTAGTATTTGATTTTGTCTCAAAACTAATATATTATATGTCACTTGA
>CANPYQ010000082.1 GCA_947588865.1 uncultured Bacilli bacterium | reverse complement strand
TAAATAAAGTAACATTTTCCATAAATAAGGAATTTATAATTCCAAGGAAAAATAATAAAATCCAAATATGTTTTTTAAACTCTATTTTCTTTTTAAAAAACAAATCTTTATTTAAAAATAATGTTAAAATAAGAAAAGAATTTACAACAACATAATTTACAAATCCCGAAGTCCAGGCTATCGTTTCTTTAAATATAGGCATTGAAACAGTCATAATTGCAATAAATGTAAATAAAATATTATTTTTTTTATGTGATTTAAAGCAATTAATCATATAAATAATTCCAGTCATTACAATTCCTACAGCAAGTGATCTTAAAATCCTACTTCTAGTTAGTATAATTACAAGTATATTACCTATCCATCTACCGTTTACTTCGCTAAATCCAAGTTTAAGTTGATGTAATCCCCAACCAGTTCCCCAAAACCAATCATCTGCAACATAAGGAAATAAAAATCCTAAAATTGCGAAAAAAAGCAATAACATTAAATATATTTTATTATTTTTTATTATATTAAATATTTTTTCTTTCATAAACACTCCTAATAATTTTAATTAATTATAAATCAGTATAATTTTTATACTGATTTATTATTTCTATTTACTAAAATAAGCAAAAATAACATAGTTAAGAAACATATACTACTAAGTACTAATACTAAGGCTAAATATTTATCTTTTTCTTGAGTCAATTTATCTAACAGTGTAGTATCATATCTTTGTACTGAGTTTTCCTTTGTATCATATAGATAATATCCTTCATATCCTGTCATAGTATTTGTAGCATATAGTAAGTAATAATCATCTATTCCATCAAGCTTATAAGCTATAATCTCTTTATCTTGAACTTTTATTGTAACTTTTTCATATTTACTGTTTTTATTTTCATGAATATATAAATTCATAAGATCAAAAGTAAATTCCGTATACTCGCTATACTCTCCAGTTTTAGTATTGTATGAAAATAAAATTATTTTTCCTTCTTTATCTTTAAGAGCAATAAGAGTTACATCCGTTACTTTATTGTACAAAGCTGGAATATCTATATTATTTATTTTTACTGTAGTTTCTTCATATCCTTCTTTTGTTCCTAAAACATCTTTTTTCTTTACTACAGTATAATCATTTTTACCGACTTTAACATTTATTGGATTTTTATCTTCAACTGTTACAGTTATTTTATAAACTCTTTCATTTCCATTTTCTGCAACAACAGTTATATCAAATGTATTAACACCTTCACTAACTTCAAATTCTCCAAGTCCTTTTATATTGGCACTACTATCTTCTGCAGTTCCAGTTATAGTTATTTTTTCTATATCTGAATCAAGATTAAGATTATATTCTAGAGTGTTCTTATCAAATTTAGGATTAAGTTCTAGCCCAGTTACTTCTAAATTTTTTAAGTAATTATTACTACTATAATTTGGATTTACATTTACTGATGGAGGTATGTTTTTAGCTACAACATTTATTGTTATAGACCTACTAGTATTATACTCATTACCGTTATTATCTGATGCATCTATACTTCTTGCTGTAATTGTTGCACTTCCAACAGATCTTGCAGTAAAATATATAGTTCTAGGTTGATTTTCAAACCAATCGGTAACGCCACCTGCAAGAACGTTTTGATTTGATGAAGATACTTCAACTTTACCAATTAAATCACTTGCATCTACAACTATTCCAACGGTACTTCCAACGGTAACTGTAGTATTTCCACTAATGCTGAAGGCATTAATTTTATTAATTCCCGTTAAAAATGTTAAAGCCAATAGTATAAATAAATATTTAATTTTTTTCATGTTACACCCTTTCTATTGTACTATTTTTGCTGAGCCCATTATATCATTTTTAATCTTTACATAATCTGTTGCTGCAACTTTACCATTTCTATCTACATCTGCAGCTTCACTATACACTCCAGATAATGAAGATGTACCCATTATTTTATTTTTAATTTTTACATAATCTGTTGCTGCAATTTTACCATCACCGTTAACATCTCCATATATTACAATTTCAAATGTTTTAGTTTCTCCATTAAGAGTTATTGTGATCCTATCACCGGTAGCTACTACCCCACTATTCTTAACATTACCACTGCTATTTTTAAGTGTTACAACTGCATCACTTCTTATATTTTGAATTTTTTCTTTTATTTGACTAATATCACTACTTACTGTAATTCCGCTTAAATATTTATCATTATTTTTAATTCCTGCATTATTTAAAGTAGTTTTTATATCAACAGGATCTTCTAACTTTGTTCCAGTAAGTTTAATATTAATGTTATAGTTTCTAACACTGCCATTTTGGGCAGTTACTTTAATAGTCTTTGTTGTATCACTAGTAATTGTAAATGTACCAGTCCCATCTATCTTTGCAGTTGAACTTACTGCGGTTGCTCCTATTTTAATAGTTGGATTATTTATATCAAGGTTATAATTATATGTAGTAATATCTCCATTAAAATCAACTACATTACTATCATTTAAACTCATGCTTTTTAAATAATTATTAGGCCATCCACCCCCAGTTGGCAAACTTGTTGCCTCTGGCATATCGCTATATACTGGGATAAAGAATGTATAACTTAAAGAAAGCATCCCATTGTTAGAATAGGATCTATATGTCGTTACTCCATCATCTGAAGGAGATTTTATATTCTGCATATATTGATGAGTGTAATTAGAATGTGATGGGGTTCTTCCTTGTGAAACCAAATAATTATATATTACATCAAATTTTTTAAAATAACTTGTATCTTGTCCTTCAGCAACATAATTATCATATATCCATTTAGCTCCACCTTTAATAGCTTTTTCCTCATCATCCCAAGGCCTTAAAGTAGACTCATCCGTCTTAGCAGCAAAATCAAGCCCATTATACTGTGGATTAGCCCCACTATAAGCACCTATATTATAAAAATTATATTTTCCATTATATTTTCCATTAATTGCAGATCCAGGATAAGCACCATTACTTACCTCCCTAAAAGATAATGATGCTAAATATATAGGATTTACCTTACTATACTTTCCAGCCTCCAAGAAATCATCTATATATGTTTTCAAATAATCATCACCAAATATACCAGCAATACTATTTTTTAAATCATCATCAGAAACTGAATCATCATAAGAAATCGTTTCAAATTGAAAAATGTACATGTCGGATAAAAAGTTTCTAGGATCTACATAATAAGCTATTGCGCCATAGTTTGCTTTATACCAAGGATCAGATCCAGTTGTATCATCATACGCAATAAAATAATCACCTTTATAATTAAATGAATCACTGTCAAGTGATAAATATGCATAATTATTTGACATACTTCTTCTTAGTAAACTTCTATTTGCATATGTTTCATTTGAAACAACTTCATTAAAACTAAGCCCAGTATTTATAGCTTTAAATGACCAATTAGGATGAGTAGTTTTTAATATAGCTAACTTTCCCCAATATGATTCCGGAAATCCAGCATTTCTAAATTCTTGCTTTAAATTTTCAGTTAAATTCCCAGTAGACAAATTAGCATTACAATAATATCCCTCATAATCTTTATTATCTAAATAAAATTTATGGCTAACATAAACATAATAGTCGCTACATATATTAGTGTTATTAGTTGGTATATGTGGCACACCTTCAATAACAGTTACCTCATCTCCTGTATCAAGCCATATTACTGGTGACTTAGGTTTACTCAAACTTTCATCAGAATATAAACAATATCCAGTAGAACCTTTCCTCAAACTACAAGAAGCACCTTGAGGATTTAAAACAGTTGCCTTATAGTTAGCTTTAACATTTCCAATTAAAATAAAAGATAGTATGAAAAAGATAAATATAAACTTAAATTTATTTGCCTTCACCTAATCACCTACCTATGTACCATTATACCAAAAAACGACAAACTTGTACAGTCTATCGATAATATTTCTTACACTTTATATATTTGCGTAAAATGAAAAAGTAAAATCCAGTTTCAATATATTAATGTAGAATTTAGTCTTACATCAAATTCCAGTATAGAAT
>CANPYQ010000081.1 GCA_947588865.1 uncultured Bacilli bacterium | reverse complement strand
ACGAACTAGCTCTTTTATTTTGTCTAGTGCTATTTTTTCATTTCCTAGTGGACAAGTAACTGCTCTATCAAGTATGTCTGATAATAATTCTTTAGTTTCTTCTTGTTCAAATCTTAAGTCTTTATTTTTTTGCCTTAAATAATCTTTGTCTTTTCTTAATTTGTCTATTGTTTCGTCTCTGTTTTCTATCATTTTATTAAGATTTGATATTCTTCTATCTTTCTTTGTTTTAATCATATTTTTACCTCCTTCCTTATAAAATAATATTTGTAATAGCATTTGCTATGTAACAACCTACTATTGGTAACCAAATCCAGCTTGTCCCAAGTGCTAATTCTTTAATTTTTTTCATTTGTTTTCATCTCCTTAAATAATTTTTTTATTTATTAAGATTTTGTATTAGATTTATACTAGCTTGTTTAAAATCTCTTATTGCTCTTTCCCTATCTTCTTTTGTTTTTGCGATATTATCATTGCAAAATTTTATTTTTGTTTTTCCTAGTTGTATTTCTTTAACTATATTGGTTTCTTTCACTGATATACACCTCATTAAATTTGTATTCACATTGCAAGTCCCCCTTTCTATTTTTGTGTCGTGTCGCAATTCGAATTTATAATAGATATAAATTTTATTTATTTGTTTATCACTTATGTTATCTTGTTTGTTTTTATTTACCACCTATGCTATAATGCTTTTGAAAGGTGGTGAGTACATAATGTTTAATTATTCTGTTAATATAGGAGAAAAACTTACTATAAAAACTCCAAATGTAAAGTCTTTATCTGATATAAAAATTGAACATAAACAAGCTTCAGATTGTATAATAAATCATTCAATTTATCCTGATGGAACTGATGTAACTTTTTCTCAACTATGCGATAAAATAATAATTTCTTCTAATAAAGAACTTATAAAAAACGATGATGGAACCTATTCTTTTAAGAATTAATTGCTATTTTATCTTTTTCAATTTCTATTTTTGAACTAGTAGACTTCCCATTTGCTAGTTCAATTTTTCTTTGAGTTGTTGTTTTATCTTTTTCATAGGTAATAATATTTACTACTTTTCCACCATCTTGAATTAGTTTCTTTATTTTTTCTTTTTCTTGATTTATCAGTCTATTTTTTTCTTGATCTGTTATCCTTTCCATACTTCCTCCTTTTTTATTTAAAGTTTTGTAATAATTTATTCAGTTTTCTGAACTTTTAATGTAAAAAAATATGTTTTTAATTCTTTTTCTATATCAATGCATAATAATAAGCAAGCTCTTAATATTTCTTTTGAGGAAAATTCTACATTGCCATTTAGCTTATTACTTAGTGTCGCTTCATTCATCAGCATTGCTAATGCAAACGCTGACTGTGTTCCATATATCTCTTTAATTCTTCCCCTAAGCTTACTAAAATCAAATGTTATATCTTCTTCCATTTCTTCGCCTCCTTTATTCAGTTTTCTGAACTGTCATTATAATATCAAACTAAAAATTCATTGTCAATACTTTTTTATAAAAAAATTCAATTTTCTTAATCTTTTTTAAAAAATTTATTGCTTTTTTCATAAAAATGAACTATAATACACTTATCGGAGGTTATTCTTATGGAAGAAAATTTTAGCGTTAGACTTCAAAAGGCTATGAATATCAGAAATATAAAAGCAACTGAACTTTCAGAAAAAGCTCAAATTCCTAAATCAGCTATTAGTCAATACTTGTCAGGTTTATATGAAGCAAAGCAAAAAAGTATCTTTAAATTAGCAAATGTATTAAATGTAAGTGAAGGTTGGCTTATGGGATTAGATGTTCCTATGGAAAGAAATATAAAAACCGATGAACTTGGTAATCCTGTTGTTACAATTCCGCTTCTTGGAGTTGTGAAAGCTGGTTATGATTATCTAGCACAAGAAAATTGGAAAGGTACTGTTGATGTAGATAAAAAATTGGCTGAGGGAAACGAATTATTTGCATTAGAAGTAAAAGGCGACTCTATGTCCCCTGTTTTAATAGAAAATGACATTGTTATTGTTAAAAAACAAAATGATTTTGAAAATGGAGATATAGTAGTAGCTATTATAAATGGTGATGAAGCCACAATTAAAAAGGGTAAAAAAAGTGATGCAGGAATATTGTTACAACCATTTAATCAAAATTACGAACCACTTTTATTTACTTATGATGAAATGGAGAGTATTCCAGTTAAAATTATTGGTATAGTAAAACAATTAAAAAGAGAATTTTAAAATAAAAAGAGAAAAGCGTTCAAGTTTGCGACACGACACTTTTCTCATACATAAACACTATTGAAAGTGATTACTATATTATTATAGTATAATTAGCCTTCATTTTCAATAGTTTAAGACTAAAAATTATTGAAAATGGAGGTATTTTATTATGGAAAATAATATAATTAGTAATATGGAAAGATATGCTAAATATTTAAGAAAATCACGAAAAGATATGGAAGCAGAAGCTCACGGAGCAGGAGAAACCTTAAAGAAACATGAAATTATTTTAGATAACTTAAGTAATTCTTTAGGTATTAAACGAGAGCAAATAGATGTATTTAGAGAAGTTGTTTCTGGAGATAGTATTGCATCAAGACCTGTTATGCAACAATTATTAGAATTAGTTGAGCAAGGCGTTTATAAGGGTGTATTTGTAGTTGAAGTAGAAAGATTAGCTCGTGGAAATACTTTAGACCAAGGAACTGTTGCCAATGCTTTTCAATATTCAAATACTAAAATTATTACTCCTATTAAAATTTATGACCCAAGCAATGAATATGATCAAGAATATTTTGAATTTGGTTTATTTATGTCTAGAAGGGAGTACAAAACAATAAATAGGAGGTTACAAAATGGTAGGGCTGTAAATGCTAACTTAGGTAAGTTTCCAGGTAGTAGACCACCATATGGTTATAAAAGAAAAAAAATTGAGAATGATAAAGGTTGGACTTTAGAAATTATTCCAGAACAAGCAGAAGTGATTAAAAGTATTTATGATATGTATGCTTATCATAATATGAGGCCCTCTGATATATGTAGGTATTTAGATAGTTTGCATATCATGCCTTTAAAATCTAATTCATGGTCTGCTAATTCTATAAGAGATATTTTATCTAATCCTGTATATATAGGAAAAATTAGGTGGAAAGACAGAAAAGTTGTAAAAATATTTAAAGATGGAAAAATTATAAATACACAACCAAAAAATAAGGGTAATGATGTAATTTTAGCTAATGGATTACATACTCCTATTATAGATGAAAAAACTTTTGAAATCGTTCAACAAAAAAAGAAAGACAATAATACAGCACCTATTCCAGGAATTTATAATATTCAAAATCCTCTTGCTGGTTTAGTTAGATGTGCAAAATGTGGTAGAATCATGTTTAGAATTAGTCCTACTATTCTTGCTTGTACAAATACAAAATGTGATAATGTATCAAGTAAGATAGAAATTGTAGAAAAGAAAATTTTAGAAAGCTTGAAAACTTGGTTAAAAGATTACCAAGAAGAAATTAATAGTATAGATTTATTACAATCTAATATAAATGATATTATTATAATGAAAAAAGCTTCTATGGAAAAAATTACTAAAGATTTAAATGAATGTAATACAAAATTAGAAAAAATATATGATTTTTTAGAAAAAGGCATTTATAGTGTTGATATATTTGAAGAAAGAAAAAATAAAAAATTAAAAGAACAAAAACAATTGTCTTCACAATATATAGAATGTGAAAAAGAATTGGAAGAAATAGAAAGAACTGAAAAAGCAAAAAAGGATTTAATTCCAAAAGCAAAAAATGTTCTTGAAGAATATGAGAAATGTACAGATATGAAACAAAGAAATGATTTATTGAAAAGTATTATCCTAAAAGTAGAGTATTTAAAAAAGCAAAAATGTTATACAAAAAATAGTAATCCTGAAGATTTCGAATTATTAATTTATCCGAAATTTTAAAAATATAAACCTAAGCGGGTAGATAACGTAAAACATTGCAAGATATGCACAGAATGTAAACATGAAGGAAAATGTTTAAAAGGTGTTAAATTAGATTGTAAACATGACTTCAAAGG
>CANPYQ010000080.1 GCA_947588865.1 uncultured Bacilli bacterium | reverse complement strand
AACAAAAAAACTAACATTTCTGTTAGCATTTATTACTCTCGAAATCTCAAAAGTTCGAGTTTCCTATCATATTGGAGGGCCTAGTCGGATTTGAACCAACGATCAGGGAGTTGCAGTCCCACGCCTTACCACTTGGCTATAGACCCGTCATCAATACTTCTATAGTATAACAAAAATAAATTTATTTTTCAATATATTTTATGATAAAATTTTTATATTGTGATATTTATATCATATTGTATTTGTTGTGAAAATTTTTTGAAAGTTGTTGACAAAAAAATTAGTATGTAATATATTTAATGTACATATTTGTAAAAATTATAATCAAATTAGATTTAATTGTATATATTATAGAGGTGGTTAAATGTTTAAATTATTAAAAAAAATAAGTAGTAAAGATGTATTTTTTATGTTAATTTGTTTTGGATTAATAGTTTTTCAAGTTTGGTTAGAATTAAAACTACCAGATTATATGAGTAATATAACTAGGCTTGTTCAAACTACTACTAATAATATAGGAGAAATATTAATTCAAGGTGGATATATGATGCTTTGTGCACTTGCAAGCTTAATATCTGCAATAATAGTTGGATATTTTGCAAGTAAAATAGCAGCAGATTTTTCATTTAATTTAAGAGGTAGAATATTTAGGAAAGTAGAAAAATTTTCCATGGCAGAAATTAAGAAGTATCAAACTAGTAGTCTAATTACTAGAACAACAAATGATGTAACGCAAATAGAGATGTTTATAGCTATGGGACTCCAATTAATAATAAGGGCTCCTATTATGGCTATATGGGCTGTAACTAAAATATTTAATAAAAATTTGGAGTGGAGTTTGCTTACTGGTGCTGGAGTTGTTGTACTTTTAACAACTGTAATAATTCTTATGATAATTGTATTACCTAGATTTGTTAAAGTACAAAAATTAACTGATAAAGTTAATGATGTAACACGTGAAAATTTAACTGGCATTAGAGTTATAAGAGCATTTAATGCAGAAAAATTTGAAGAGGATAGATTTGAAGATGTTAATAATACCTTAACTAGGACACAGATGTTTAATCAAAAATGTTTTGCGATTATGCAACCTATTATGAATATAGTAATGCATTTCTTATCATTAGGTATATATTTCATTGGAGCTTTTTTAATAGAGGCTGCAAATATGGCTGATAAGATAAGTTTATTTAGTAATATGATAGTGTTTACAAGTTATGGAATGCAAGTAATAATGTCATTTTTAATGCTCGCTATGATATTTATGATATTACCAAGAGCTCAAGTATCTGCTCGTCGTATTAATGAAATTTTGGAAGAAAAACCAAGTATAATTGATGGAAGTCTTGATGGTAGTGAAGCTAAAGAAACTGGAACAGTAGAATTTAAAAATGTTTCATTTAAGTATCCTGATGCAGATGAATATTTGCTCAAAAATATTTCATTTAAGATAAACAAGGGTGACACCGTTGCCTTTATTGGCTCAACTGGTAGTGGCAAAAGTAGTTTAATAAACCTTATTCCAAGATTTTATGATGCTACTGATGGTGAGATATTAGTAGATGGTATAAATGTAAAAGATTATAAATTAGAATCTCTACATAACAAAATAGGTTATGTACCACAAAAAGCGGTTATGTTTACTGGAACTGTAATGGATAATGTATCTTATGGATATAATGGTAAAGAAAAGGCAAGTGCTAGGGAAATTAAAAAAGCTATTGAAGTTGCTCAAGGAAAAGAGTTTGTAGAAAAAATGGATAAAAAATATGAATCACATATAGCACGCGGTGGAACCAACATATCAGGTGGTCAAAAGCAAAGAATTGCAATTGCACGTGCTATAGCTAGAGATCCAGAAATATATATATTTGATGATTCATTTTCAGCACTTGATTATAAAACAGATGCAATTTTAAGAAAAGAATTAAAAAAATATACTAAGAATGCTACCTGCTTGATAGTAGCGCAAAGAATTGGAACTATCATAAATGCTGATAAAATAATAGTACTTGATAAGGGTGAATGTGTTGGATTTGGTACACATAAGGACTTACTTAAGAGTTGTGATGTTTATAATGAAATAGCACTGTCACAACTTTCAAAGGAGGAATTAGAACATGCCTAGACCTAATAGAAGAATTCCTGAAAAATCAAGAGATTTTAAAGGAGCTATGAAACGATTATTCGCTAACTTAAAAGAGTGGAAATTTTTAATGATACTTGCTTTAGTACTTGCTATGATAAGTGCAGTTTTAGCACTTATTGGGCCAAATAAATTATCCGATTTGGCGGATGCAATAACTTTAGGGATTCAACCTAATTTAACTGAAGAATCTATCGATGAAGTGATTAAAAGTAAAAAAATAGCCAATGAAGATAAGATAGAATTTTCTAAATTTTTAGAAAAAGCTAAAAATGAAAAAGATTCTAATAAATTAATTGATGATTTTGATGCTCTACCAAAAAGTGTATATGAAATAGTTAAGCCAAAGATAAATATGGATAGGGTAATTAATATTTCTATATTTCTTGCTAGTATATATATTATAAGCACTTTGTTCAGTTACATACAATCACTTTCAATGACTAGCGTTTCAAATAATTTTGCTAAAAGGTTAAGAGGGAATATAAGCAAAAAAATAAATAAATTACCACTTAAATATTTTGATAGTCATGAAACTGGAGATGTACTTTCAAGGGTAACTAATGATGTAGATACCATTGCTCAAAATATGAATCAAAGTTTAGTTTCTTTGGTTACTAGCATAACACTTTTCCTGGGTTCAATAATTATGATGTTTATAACTAACTGGATTATGGCTGTAACAGCAATATTAGCTAGTTTATTAGGTTTCACTGTTATGGGTGCAATACTTAGTAAATCTCAAAAATACTTTATAAGAAGACAGACAGAACTAGGTAAATTGAATGGCCATATAGAGGAGATTTATTCAGGACATAATGTTGTAAAAGCTTATAATGGCGAATTTAGTGCTAACGAAGAGTTTGATAAATTAAATAATAATTTATATGATTGTAATAGAAAAAGTCAGTTTTTATCAGGAATGATGCAACCAATCATGATGTTTGTAGGGAACCTTGGTTATGTTGCAGTATGCGTAGTAGGGGCACTATTAGTTAGTAATAATGTAATATCTTTTGGTGTTATAGTTGCTTTCATTATATATGTTAGATTATTTACAAATCCTCTTTCACAAATAGCTCAATCAATGACATCACTACAGTCTACTGCTGCAGCAAGCGAAAGAGTATTTGATTTCTTAGATGAAACAGAAATGCCTAGCGAAAATATAACTAAATATTTAGATAAATCTAAAGTAAAAGGTAAAATAGAATTTAAAAATGTAAAGTTTAGTTATGATGGAAATAGAATTATAATAAATAATTTTTGTGCTAAGGCTTTACCAGGTCAAAAGGTAGCAATAGTGGGACCAACTGGAGCGGGGAAAACCACTATTGTAAATTTACTTATGAAATTTTATGATATTAAAGATGGAGATATTTTAATTGATGGAGTTTCAATTAAAAATTTATCAAGAAAAAACATACATGATTTATTTGTTATGGTACTTCAAGATACATGGCTATTTAAAGGTACAGTTAAAGAAAATTTGAAATTTAACAGAATAGATGTATCTGATGAAGAGGTAATAAGTGCATGTAAGAAAGTTGGAGTAGATCATTTTATCAAAACTCTTCCAGGAGGAATCAATTCTAAAATAGATGACAGTGATTCAGTAAGTCAAGGTCAAAAACAACTTTTGACAATAGCTCGTGGTATGTTAGAGAATGCACCATTTTTAATTCTTGATGAGGCAACATCTAATGTAGATACTAGAACTGAAGAATTAGTTCAAAAAGCTATGGATAAGTTAACAGAAGGAAAAACTTCATTTATAATTGCACATAGATTATCCACAATTAAAAATGCTGATTTAATATTAGTTATGAAAGATGGAGATATTATAGAGCAGGGGACACATGAATATTTACTTATGAAAAAGGGATTTTATGCTGATTTATATAATTCGCAATTTGATAATATAATTGAATAAAGGTATTTACAAAATATAAAAAATAGTGTATATTATACATGCACTATTTGATGCAGGTGTAGTACAATGGTTAGTATATGGCCTTGCCAAGGCTAGGATGCCGGTTCGATCCCGGTCA
>CANPYQ010000079.1 GCA_947588865.1 uncultured Bacilli bacterium | reverse complement strand
TTTCTGATATGACTCATTTTTATATATTAAAAAATAGTGTCAAGTTTTCTCACCAACACTATTTATTATAGAACCATAAAAGGCGAAAAATAGTAGCCTTTTTTATATACTATTGTATATATTATTAATATAATTATATCATCAAGTGATGAAATAATTAAAGTATATGAAAATCCAAAAGTAGGAATGTCCAAACTGTATAAACTTAAATGGTGGAGATATAAGTGTGAGTATAAATATAATGTTTAAAGGTTTAAAATTATATATGAATAATGAACTTAGAACTACAAGTTAATAAGATTTTGACGAAATAAAAAATTAGTAGGGTAGCGGTTATTTGAAATTGGTATATGGTAAGTTTAGTCTTGATGAATTAAAAAAAACGCTAGTGATGCATTTATGTCAAAATTTATTTTGACTTCTGTTCTTAGTATAAATAGAATAAATTACTAATTATTTCATAAATTTTATTGGTGATACTATGAAAAAGATAAGTATTAGAACATTTTTTGTAACAAAATTATTAATAACAATAATATTAACTTTAATTATATTAATACTAATAAAATCTAGTAGTAGTTTTAAAAATAGATTTTATAAACATATTTATGGTACTAATATGTCATTTACACAAATAAAAAATCTATATGACAAATATATAGGAGATTTTGATATGCTAAATAATGTTGTAAAAACTGAGGAAGTGTTTAATGAAAAATTGACTTATAAAAATAAAGAAAAATATTTAGATGGAGTATCTTTAAGTATTGAAAGTAATTATTTGATTCCAATAGAAGAAAGTGGAATAGTAGTATTTATTGGCAACAAAGAAGGATATAATAATACTGTTATTATACAAAGAATTGATGGGGTGGATGAATGGTATGGAAATGTTGAGAATGTAAATGTTAAATTATATGATTATGTAAAAAAAGGGTCTTTACTTGGCGAAGCAAATAATAATTTATATTTAGTTTATAAAAAGGATGGAAATACACTTAATTATGAAGATTATCTTAAATAAAATATACTTTCATCCTCTTTTTTTATTATGTGTATTAATGTTTATACTTATTGGACATTTTAGGTTTATAACTTATTTTATGCTAATAATTACAGTTCATGAATTAGGACATATATTTGTATCTCAAATATTTAAATGGAATATAGAAAAAATAATAATACTTCCCTTTGGGGGCTTAACAAAATTTAATGAGATAATAAATAGAACTTTAATAGAAGAATTTTTAATTTCTATATCTGGAATTATATTTCAAATGATTTTTTTTGAAATATCTAAAAAATTTATAATGTATAAATATTTTAGTGCTATAAATTATTTTATACTTATATTCAATTTAATTCCTATATATCCTTTAGATGGAGCTAAAATATTAAATGTGTTTTTAAATAAAATTACAAGTTTTAAAAATAGTATTCTAATCACTGTAGTAATATCTTATATATTTATAATATTTTTATCTATAATATTTGCTAACATAAACAAATTAGTAATATTGATACTTAGTTTATTACTAATAGAGGTAAATAGATTATATAAAGAAAGAAAAGAGATATTTAATAAGTTTTTACTTGAAAGATATACAAGAAATTTTAAATTTAGGCATAGGAAAACTATAGATAGTGTTGATAAAATGAAAAAAGATTATAGACATCTATTTTATATTGATGGTAAATATTTAACAGAAAATTATTTTTTAAAGAAAATATTTGACATCAAAGGTATTTTATGATATGATTTTAGACGTGTAGGGCCTCACTCTACAACCACACAGAAAAGGTTTTAAACGTAAGTACCTTAATGGTGAGTCTTAGATTTAAAAGGAGGTAAAAAATGAAAGCAATTATAGAAACTGGTGGAAAGCAATACTATGTTGAAGAAGGTACAGTTCTTTATATTGAAAAATTAGATAAAGAAGCTGGATCAAAAGTTAAATTTGATAAAGTTTTAATGGCTAATGGAATATGTGGTATGCCTACTTTAACTGGTGCTTATGTAGAAGGTGAAGTTGTTAAAAACGGTAAAGGTAAAAAGATTATAGTTTATAAATATAATCAAAAGAAAAATTATCGTAGAAAACAAGGACATCGTCAACCATATACAAAAGTTGAAATAAAAAAAATAGTGGTAAAATAATATGATAATTATTGAAACTAAAAAAAATAAAGATTATATTGAATTTATAAAAATTGAAGGACATTCTGGATATGCAGATGAAGGGTCTGATATTGTATGTTCTAGTATATCCTCAATTGCAGTTACAACAGTTAATGCTATTGTTAGATTAGATGATAAGGCAATCACTTATAGTGAGGATGATGGATTGCTTATAATAAATGTATTAAAAAATAATAAAATAGTAAATATTCTAATAGAGAATATGATTAGTCTATTTAAAGAATTAGAAAAAAAATATAGAAATTATATAAAAATTAGATAGGGAGGTGCCATCTTATGAAATTGATGACATTAAATATCCAATTATTCGCACATAAAAAAGGTCAAGGTTCTACAAAAAATGGTAGAGATTCTGAAGGTAGAAGATTAGGAGCTAAAGCTAGTGATGGTGAACATGTAACAGCTGGCTCTATAATATATAGACAAAGAGGAACTAGAATATATCCAGGAGTTAATGCTGGAATAGGTTCTGATGATACTGTTTATGCTAAAATAAGCGGATATGTAAAATATGAGCGTTTAGGAAAAAATAAAAAACAAGTTAGTGTTTACGAAAATATATAAGAGGTCAAAAGTTTGATTCTCTTTTTTTGTAAGGAATTTATATACTAGAAAATATATTATAGATTTAAGTTCTAATTGAAAATATAATACATATAATTTATTGGTGATAATATGGATATAAAAGTAGGTGATTATGTAACACGTATTTCTCATAAAAATGACATGATATTTAAAGTAATAAGTATTGAAAATGATATTTGTTATTTAAAGGGTGCAAATATCAGGCTTTATGCAGATAGCAATATAGAAGATTTAGTTAAAGTAAGTTTTAAAGAAAGCGATGATTCTGATATTGTTGAAAGAATTAAGGACAGTACTAATTTAGAACGTGATGATTACTTTTATTTGCCAGGTAAAATACTTCATATAGATGGAGATAACGAATATTTAGATAGATGTTTAAAATATTATAACAATGTTAATTTGATGGCTATGGGTATATGTGAAGATGAAGTTGATATGCCAAACAAAATTAGAAATTATTTAGAAGAGTATAACCCAAGTATTTTAGTTATTACGGGTCATGATGCTTATTACAAAAAAAAGGGTGGCATTAATGATATAAATAGTTATAAAAATAGTGCAAATTTTGTTAAAACAGTAAAAGAAGCAAGAAAATTTGAAAAAAGCCATGATAAGCTTATTATAATAGCAGGTGCATGTCAATCTGATTATGAGGAATTAATTAAAGCAGGTGCTAATTTCGCATCAAGTCCAAAAAGAATAAATATACATGCATTAGATCCTGCAATAATAGCAAGTCGTATGAGTTTATCAGATATTAATAAAGATATAGATTTAAAAGATATTATTTCTAGTACTAAATATGGAAAAGAAGGGGTAGGTGGTATTATTACTAAAGGCACAATGTATATGGGGTATCCAAGATGACAATATCAAGTGTGAAAAAAGATCTTTTAGAACACCTAGGTGATATTGTCTCTATTAGATACAGTTTAGGTAGAAATAAGTATGAAGAATACGAAGCCAAAATAAAAGAACTTTATGATTATGTATTCTTAGTAGATACAGATTTAGGTACTAAATCTTTTACCTATATAGATATAATAACTAAAGTTATTAGAATTGACTATTAGAATGAAATGTGCTATAATTTTTCGTACGGGGCCGTCTAGTTTCGACGGGTATATTTGAGTAATAACTGCAAGTCGTAATGTAATACGTTAAAACAAAAATTAAAATAACTGGAAACAGAAATCAATTAGCTTTCGCTTAATTATAGAAGGCTGCTTCTTTAAGCATTCTCCTACGATGCTTATTTGAGGCTCGATTTAGTAGGATATATTATTATGATGTCTATAAGTAATAATGAATTTTATAGACTTACTATTAAATTGTTTGTTGGTTAACTTTTTTAGTAGGAAATATATTAATCAACTAAACTTGTAGACGTTGTTATGTTAATATATTCGGACAGGAGTGCGATTCTCCTCGTCTCCACCAGATTGATAGGAAACTCGGACTTTTCGAGTAACAATATAGATGAAGTAAAGTAAATGTTGGAAAAATTTCAGAGAAAATACAAGTTATATAATTAATTTGTATTTTTTTTACATATTTTTACATTCTTTTTGACAAGAAATAATTTGTTCTATAATTATCTTTTAAA
>CANPYQ010000078.1 GCA_947588865.1 uncultured Bacilli bacterium | reverse complement strand
TATATTAGTTAGTAGTTATTACTACCTATTATTAAGTATGAGAAAAGTTATTCGACTTCTTCTCTATACGCTCCAATTTTGTAATGTCATATATTTAGCAAAAGAAATTTATGAAAAATAAAAACGAAGACATTCAGTTTTTATAAATTGAATGCTGCCTCTAATTAAATAAAATAGACGCTCTATTTTTTATTAAATTAAAAAAAGACATTACGCCTTTTTAAAACAATATCTAAGTCCAACTATTCCAATTAAAATAAGTCCTATATATAAGTATAAATTAATATCTCCCGTTTTTGGATTTTCATTTAAAATATTTTGAGCAATTTCCGATGACCATACTATATCGTCTCCTTTGTTTGACACTAAAGTAATTCCTTTTGGATCAATTTCAATTATAACATATTGATCAGCACTGTTATCTTCATCCCAATCAAAGGCATATTTATAAGTTAAATTTTTTCCTTCTAAGAGAACTTTCTTTAAATTATTTGGTGTAATTCCAACATAATCTATGTAAGGATATTTTTTAAGTTGTATTGTTTTATTATCGGGAGTTGTAACTTTGTAACTTGAGTGACTATCATTTTTTGGTTTTTCAACTTGAAAACCAATCCATGCTGCAGGTCCTGGCCTTTCTCCATCTGAAGTAGAACTAGAAGCATCTAGCATTTTAAATTTAGATATAGAATACTTAATTGTTGTTGTATTCCCACTGGTTTGTATAGAGCCATCTCCAGATAAAAGTGAATCCCCTGCTTTTTTAGTAATATCAGTTACTATTCCATATTCATCTGCTGCAAAGATATTAGGTGTTACCACTAAAAAAGCAACAATAGCAAGGCAAAAAAATATAATTTTTTTCATAAACTAAATCCTCTTTTCATAATAATATTCTAGCCATATCTTAAACTTGAAGGTGATTAAATTTGAAAAAATATATGACTATGGAAGAGTATTTAAAAACACAATCATTGAAAAAAGAAAAAAATAAAATTAAGTTATTTAAATGTATATTAGGCATATTGTGTCTTATTATCATTCTCTTCTCACTATATACTATATTTAAATGGTGGGCTGATAATTACAAAATTCGACAAATTAATAAAAAAATTGAAGAAAACACAAATATAAATAACAATAATAAACAAGGTGAATTAGTTAATCCTCCTAAAGACAAAAATAGCAATTACTACTATTATTCTAATATTCCATTTTATCAAGTTAACTTCTCTATTCTATCAACTTTAAATGAAGATACAGTTGCATATATCCGCATGAGAGGTACTAATATTAAATATCCTATAGTTCAAACAAATAATAACGATTATTATTTAACTCATTCATTAGATAAAAGTGAAAATAAAGCAGGTTGGGTTTTTTTAGACTATCGAAATAACATAAATGATTTAGATGATAATACAATTATTTATGGACATGCAAGATTAGATGGAACAATGTTTGGTTCACTTAAAAATGCCTTATCAAAGGACTGGCAAAATGATCCTGATAATTACGTTATTTTCATATCTACACCAAAAGAAAATATGATATTTCAAATATTTTCTATTTATACAATTAAAAGTGAGGGATATTATATAACAACAAATTTTAATAGTAATAGTTCAAAACAGGAATGGATTAATACAATGAAAAAAAGAAATATCGCTAAAATTGATACAGAAGTTGATATCAATGATAAAATTCTTACACTATCTACTTGCCAAAATTATAAAGATGGAAGAATAGTTGTTCAAGCAAAACTCATCAAAAGACAAAAAATAATTAATAAATAAAAGTTTTTGATAATCATGCATTTTATAAATAATTCTGATAAAAATTATAAATATTATAGAAAATCCCCTTGGCTTTTTTATTATTCTTCTAAATATTCTAATATTCCATCTCTTAATTCAAGTTTACTTATTTCTATTGCTTATTTGTTTGACACTTTTACATTCTTTAAGTTTGTACAACCATTGAATATCTGTTACTTTTGATATATCAAAATTGCTTAAATGTAACTCCGTTAAACTATTGCACCCTTGAAGCATACTATTCATATTCTTACTTTGCTTGTATTAAAATATTATCTAAATTTTATTCTTTTAAATAGTACAACAATTAAACGTTTGTAACACTTGATGTATCTATTAAGTTAAGCTCTATTTCCTCAGCTCTTTGAAAATTATAAAACATAAATTTAAACAATTTATATACCTTAATTATATATATACTGCTTTATTAGTAGAATTATAATATTTTATTATACTTTCATCAATTTCTGATGATAAATCAATTTTATGTAAAGCATTTAACATTTCTTTAGTATGTCCTTCTGGTAATACACTATCTTGTAAAAATATTATTTTTTAATTTTGTATAATAATCCCTTTAATACTCTTGAGACTGTTTTAATCTTCTATTATTAATTATAGCATTACCCTCTCCCCTAGATGTCAAGAAAAAGAGCATATAATATTTATATATTAATATAATTAATTAGGTGGTAGTCTGAAAAATAATTATTTTCATCACTATGTGTGCCTTGAACAAGGTGAAAGGAATGGTGGTTTTTATGGATAATTTATATGAGAAAGCATTAGAAAAAATAAAAAATGATCAAAAATGTAGGCCTTCAAACTTTGTGATTGTTGGACCAACTGGACCTCAAGGTCCTACGGGTCCTGAGGGTGCTGCTCTAAAAATACTTGGAAGTTTTGAAAGCAAGGAAGAATTAATAGACTTTCGTCCTACTGGTAATTTAGGTGAAGCTTATATAATTTTAGAAGACTTATATGTTTGGACGCCTGATGGTTGGGAAGATGTTGGAAAAATTAAAGGGCCAAAAGGTGAGATGGGACCCACTGGTGCGACTGGTACAATAGGGCCACAAGGATTACCGGGAAATATTGGTCCCCAAGGACCTCAGGGGCCTCAAGGTGAGATGGGACCACAAGGTGAAATGGGAGTTCAAGGACTTCAGGGACCCCCTGGAATTCAAGGGCCTCAAGGACCTCAAGGAGATATTGGGCCTATGGGTCCAGAAGGAAAAGAAGGAAAAGAAGGACCTCAAGGTACTCCTGGAACGAGTGTCACTATATTAGGGTCATTTGATAATATAGATGAGTTAAAAAGATCTGTCCCTAGAGGAAATCCTGGAGATAGTTATTTAGTTGGAGCAAATCTTTATGTATGGTCAAATACTGATGAATGGAAAAATGTAGGACAGATTAAAGGTCCAAAAGGTGATACTGGTGAAAGAGGGCCTCAAGGGCCTAGAGGAGAACAAGGTGAAAGAGGGCCAAAGGGTGAACAAGGTCCACCTGGAATTCAAGGACCGCGTGGTGAACAAGGTATTCAAGGTGAAACTGGATTACAAGGCCTTCAAGGACTACAAGGGCCCATGGGAGAACCTGGACCAATGGGTATACCAGGACCTCAAGGACCCAAGGGTGATACTGGTGAAAGAGGGCCTCAAGGTCTTCCAGGAGACATGGGTTATCCAGGACCTGCTGGTCCAAAAGGAGATCCGGGTCCTCTTGAAGTTCCATCAGCATTCTTCATGACAGCTAATGATGATTTGGATGCATATGGCATTACTGTTGAATCTGGCTCAAGAATACCAATAGAAACAAAGATATATGATATGAATAGTAATTTTACTTTAAATCAAGATAATACCATTACTATAAAAAAAGGTGGAGTTTATCGCTTTGAATTTATGGTCCAATCGTATTCAGCTGGATCTGTTATTTATCCTGGGCAATACGAAGTTATAGGTATTGGTTTAAGAAAAGTTGGTGAACCTACTATTTATGTAGGTGGTAGTACTTGGGATTATCAAGAGCCTTTAATTAGAATTAATGCTCATGGAATAATTACTACTGTTTTAGATAACGATATATTTGAATTAATAAATACAGCTCAAGATGAAATTCATCTATTAAGTCCAAGTTCTAATAATTTAATAACAAAATCTTTTTTTGCTAATCCTGTTGTTACTATTACTATAGAAAAATTAAAATAAAAAAGGAGTTAAATCCTTTTAATCGATAACAATTGTATTTAGTAATTCTTTTATATATTCATCTTTAAAATATTCTGTATTAATAAATACAAATGTATATCTTTTATCATTCTTAATTATACTTACTTCTTTTACATTAAAATTTGACATATTAAATATATAACCACCATAGTCTCCATCAATTAATGTTATACTATCTATTGATGGCATTACTACTGATGTCATAAAGTATATAGCATAGTTTTCTTTCATTTTCTTAACGGGTGTAAAAATATTACTTTTTACATTCTTTTTATTAGATAAGTTGTGTTAAACTTTATGACTGATTAATGTATTCAGCATATGCAATATTTAAATCAATAGGCATTTTAATTGAAAATATATCT
>CANPYQ010000077.1 GCA_947588865.1 uncultured Bacilli bacterium | reverse complement strand
CATCTCTTACTCCCCAAACTGTTGCATTACTCTTTTCTAAATCAACAGGTAAAAATTTTATTCCCCGAGCAGTTGCCTCCAAACACACTTTTAGACTTTCAAGTTGTCCAAGTTCTTTATTTGTTGCTTCAAATCCCTTATTTTGTATTTCTATTATTTTTGCTTTGATAGCATCATAACCTTTAATCATAACATCAACATCAACATCAGTTGCCTTACTAGTTAACCATGATGCATAAAAATATACAGGCATGTGCACCTTATACCAAGCTATTCTAAAAGCGCTTATAACATAAGCAGCTGCATGTGCTTTTGGAAACATATATTTAATTTTTCCACATGAATCAATAAACCATTTTTCAATTCCTGCTTCTTCCATAGTTTTTTTATGCTCTTCCCAAGCTTCAGGGTCTTTAGAAGCTCTACCTTTACGTACAAATTCCATTATTTTAAATGCCTTAATAGGCTCTACACCTTTGTACATCAAATATACCATTATGTCATCACGACAACCAATAACCTCTTTAAATGGCACTACATTATTTTTTATTAATTCTTGAGCATTACCTAACCATACATCAGTTCCATGTGATAAACCAGATATTTTAATAAGTTCTGCAAATGTAGTAGGTTTTGTTTCTGCTACCATGCTTATTGTAAAGTTTGTACCAAATTCAGGTATCCCAAGAGTACCTGTATCATTCATAATTTGCTCATTTGTTACACCCAAGGCCTTAGTTGAAGTAAATATACTCATAGTTTCTTTATCATCCATAGGAACTTTAAGTACATCAGTTTTAGTTAAATCTTGAATCATTCGTAGTTGTGTAGGATCAGAATGTCCTAATATATCAAGTTTAAGTAAATCTTGATCTATTGCATGATAATCAAAATGTGTAGTACGCCATGTACTAGTTAAATCATCTGCTGGAAATTGAAAAGGTGTAAAATCAGAAACATCCATATAATCTGGAACAACTACGATTCCTCCTGGGTGTTGCCCTGTTGTTCTTTTAACTCCTGTACATCCCATGGCTAACCTCTCTATTTCAGCACTTCTCATAACTATATTTTTATCTTCACAGTATCCCTTTACAAATCCATATGCTGTTTTATCCGCAACTGTACCTATAGTTCCTGCCCTATATACATTATCTACACCAAACAATACCTTAGTATATTCATGTGCACTCGCTTGATTAAGATCTGAAAAATTAAGATCTATGTCTGGTACTTTATCCGCATTAAATCCAAGAAATGTGGCAAATGGCATATCTTGTCCATCTTTATACATAGCTTCTCCGCATTTAGGACAATTTTTATCAGGCAGGTCAAATCCACTTGAATAAGTAGCGCCTAAATCATTTCCTTCATCATCTTTAAATATACTAGTTTTGCATTTTAAACACCTATAATGTGCAGGTAATGGATTAACCTCAGTTATTCCCATCATAGTTGCAACAAAACTAGATCCAACAGATCCTCGTGAGCCTACTAAGTATCCATCATCATTGGAATGCTTAACAAGTCGCTGTGCAATCAAATATATAGGATCAAAGCCCCCACCTATAATGCCCCCTAATGATTTGTTTAATTTTTTTTCTAATAATTCTATAGTTAAATTACCATCATCATCGCTCCAAGATTCCTTAATATATTCCCTTATCATTTCTTTAATACTATCGAATCCTTCTAGTATTTTTTTATGCATATATGAATATATCTCTTCATCTTTTATAGAATTATTTTCTTTAGTTAATTTATGTTTACAACATTTGTATACTATATCACCATATAATTCCGTAGCTATTCTAGATTCTATATTAAATGGAAGTGGATCGCCATACCAATTTGATGCTTTTTCATATACTAAATCAGTAACGACACGAGGACAATCTAAATAGTTTTTACCATCATCGCTTTTTACTCTAGGAGAAAATGGTATACCACCCGTATCTATTATAACTTCTATCTCTTCTACCATATTTAGTACTTTATTAGTATTAGTAACTACTATTTCATATGCTAAATCATCACCTAAAAATTCAAAATCATCTAGCATTTCTCTTGTAGTGCGAAAATGCATTGAAGGAATATTTGTTATATTACTTTTAGCAAGTGGATGCCTTCCCCCTCCTGGAACTTTTTGATTTATAATAATTTCCCTATATATTTTATCTTCTCTTGTAAAATGGTGAACATCCCCAGTTGCTACTATTATCTTACCAGCGTCTTTTGTTGCGTTTACTATTTTTTTTATATGATTTTGTATTTCGAAGTCATCTTTAAAATCACTAGTTTGAATTAGATGATTATATACTTCAGGTGGCTGAACCTCAACATAATCATAAAAATTAATTATATTTGTAAGTTCTTCACCTTCTTTGCTGCGAGCTTCAATAAATACTTCAGATTCATAGCAACCGCTGCCTATAATTAAACCTTCTCTAAGTTCTTCTAATTTACTTCTAAGTATTCTTGGGGTTTTATAAAGATAAACGGTATTAGCAAGAGAAATTATTTTAAATAAATTTTTTAATCCAATCTTATTTAGAGCAATCGCATTAAAATGAAATGTTCTACCAAACTTATGTATTTCATCTTTTGAAATAAGTTTATCCAAATCACTTATCTTATTAAAATTCTGAGCAATTAATTTTTGCAACATTTTACTAAACACCAATGCGGTACCCTCAGCATCATAATCAGCTCTATGGTGTGCATCCTCTTCCCAAGGAACATTATATCTTTTTACAAGTGCTGATAATCCATGTCGTGCAAATCCCTGATCTAAAGTTCTAGATAATTCAAGTGTATCGATTACTGTATTTTTAAATTCGCCTAAATCATATTTTTTAACAGCCATTTCTATAAATGAAATATCAAACTTAGCATTATGTGCAACCATAGGCAAATCCCCTGCCCAATCTAAGAATTTCTTAGTTACAACATCTTCAGTATCTTTACCTTTAACCATATCATCTGTAATTTGTGTTAACTCTGTTATTTTATCAGGAATATGTCTTTTTGGATCTATTAATTCATCAAATCTATCAATTATATTTCCATCACATATTTTTACAGCTCCTATTTCTATCATCTGATCATTTCCTGCCGCATTAAATCCTGTAGTTTCCGTATCAAACACTACATATGTTGTACCTTTTAGTGGTAAATCACTTGGTCTAACAACAATATTAATAGTATCATCAACAAGTGTAAGCTCTGTACCATATAAACCTTTAAAATGATCTTTTGGATCTTCTATTTTTTTATTATGTGAATTTATAATACCATAGGCTATTGGAAATGCTTGACAGCCATTATGATCTGTTATAGCAACGCCTTTATATCCCATATCAATTGCTTTAGACACAAGTTCACAAGTGTGCTTACCAAGATCAACTTTAGTTAAACCATCCATTTGACTCATCATTGTATGAGCATGAAGTTCAACTCTCTTGAATTCAGCATCATCTATTAATTTAACATCTTCATGTTTGCTATAATTAATATCTACAATATTAAGTACATCTTCATTCGAATATTTATCTTCTTTTATAGAACCCCTAAATCTATACCAATTACCAATTTTAAGCAATTTTGATAACCGATCCGTTTCCTCCTTAGTATTTGTAAATATTTTAGCATATATACTATCCGTTCTATCAGTTATTTTTAAAATAAATATTCTAAAATCAGTCTTAGTTTCTCTTACCTCTAGTCCAAAAATTTCTGCTTCTACAGTAACTAAAGGGAGTTGACCAATAATCGTATCTATTCTAGTATTCCCATCGTCAATCACTCTACCAAGAATAACATTAGGGTCATTAACCGTTTCTATTTTTTTATGAGTATAATTCTTCTTCCATTTAGATTTTTCTTCTACTTTAACTTTGTTTAAGTTAGATATATCTATATTAGTAGTATCTATTTTATAATCCTCAATTTCCTGCCTAACTTTTATTGTTTCTTCTTCGTCTATATATATTTTTAATTTTATATTAAATCCAACTCTATTTAAATATTCTTCTATTTTTAATTTATATTCTTCCAATTTTTTTTGTTCAGCAATATTATTTACATATACATTTAATGTATCTTCAACATTTTCTGTTCTATTATTAATAAAAAATTCAAGCATAGCACTATTTTTACTTAATATGTATAATATATTTTTATAATATTCTGTTAATAATGATCTATTCTCATTCAATACATTAAATACTACATTAACATTTTTTATGTCAGAAAAACAATCTTTCAATTTATCTATAAATTCATTATATGAATCTAAAGTCATATTAGTATTTAAACTTATATAAAAACAATAATTTGTTTTATCTTTACTACCTACTATTTTAACTAGTTTCGAACCTTCAAATTCTTTTTTACAATTGTCCGTTAAATTTAGTTTATCTATAAGAATCTTTATTTTAGAATCCATACTACCACCTATATATAAGTATATCAAAAACGAATATTTTTAACAATAAAAAAGGTAGAAAATTATTTCTACCAATTATTTAGGTTCTATAATAAATAGTGTTGGTGAGAAAACTTGACACTATTTTTTAATATATAAAAATGAGTCATATCAGAAA
>CANPYQ010000076.1 GCA_947588865.1 uncultured Bacilli bacterium | reverse complement strand
TCAATTAAAATGCCTATTGATTTAAATATTGCATATGCTGAATACATTAATCAGTCATAAAGTTTAATACAACTTTAAAAAAAAGAAGTTATTAAACTTCTAGGATACTAAATCAAAAGTATCTTTTGCAATCATAATTTCTTCATTAGTCGGAACAACATAAACATCTACACAAGATTCATTACTACTTACTTTTCCTTCTGATAAGTCTAAGAAACCGGCAATCTTATTATTCATATCTTTATCTTCATAAATTCCAATTGCATTCAAATTTTTTAACACTGATTCCCTAAACATACAACCATTTTCACCTATACCTGCAGTAAATACTATACCATCTACATTACCCTCTAATTTAAGGTAATATTCGGCTATATATTTAGCTACTCTAGTTGTATACATTTGGTATGCTAAAATAGCGTGCTCATCTCCCTTTTCATACAATTCTTCTACATCACGACAATCAGCTTTGCCACATATACCAAGAAATCCACTTTTTTTATTTAATTCATTTGTTACTTCTTCTACATTTTTATTAGATTCTTTGCATACATATTCTATTATTGATGGATCAATTGAACCACTACGAGTTCCCATCATAAGTCCATCTAAAGGTGTAAGTCCCATAGTTGTGTCTAGACATTTACTATTTTTTACGCATGCAATACTAGATCCACTACCAATGTGGCAAATAATTAAATTTACATTTTCTTTATTTAATTTTTTCTCCATTTGTAATGTTATAAATTTATGACTAGTTCCATGAAATCCATATTTTCTAACTCCATATTTTGTATACCAGTCATATGGTACTGGATATATGTAATTTTCTTTAGGCATTGTTTGATGGAATGCAGTATCAAATACAGCTACATTTGGTGTATTTGGTAGCGCTGTCATCATAGCTTTAATTCCAACTAAATTGCTAGGTATATGAAGTGGTCCTAATTTAGTTAGAGTTTCTATATCTTCGATAACCTTATCATTAATTATAACTGAATCAGAATACTTTTCTCCACCATGTAATACACGATGTCCAACTCCCTTAATTTCATTTAAAGATTCAACTACTTTATGATTCAATAATTCATCTATTAAAACTTCAACAGCTTCTTCATGATTTTTAAGTGGTCTTGAATTTTTTATTTTTTTACCATTTATCTTTATAGTCCAAAAGCAATCTTCCTCACCTATTTTCTCTATATAACCATTAATTAAAACCTTTTCTTCAGGCATTTCATAAACTTGAAATTTAAGTGACGAACTACCTGCATTAACACATAATATTTTCATAAACTCTCCTTCTACATTTTATATTCTATTATTCTTAAATTAGGAATATTTATTCTAGATAAATTCCCATCTTCTGGAATAGTTCCAAGTAAATAGTGTATTACACGTATAACAGCGCTATGAGTTACAATTAGTACATTTTTATCTTTATATCTAACTTTAATTTCTTCTAAAAAGTTTGAAACCCTTTCCATAAAATCTTGTATACATTCTATGTTTTGTACTTTTGTATTTAAAATTACATCCCAACAATCCCATCCATCTACCTCACTGATATTTGCTCCTTCATTCATTCCCCAATCACGTTCTTTAATTCTATCATCAATATTGATTGGTAAACTCGAATTAACAAGTATTTTGGCTGTTTCACGTGCTCTAGATAATGGGCTTGAGATAACTACATCTATATTTAATGAATTGACAAGTGTTTGAAGTTCTACAGCTTCTAACTTACCTTTTTCTGTTAATGGTATATCAGTTATACCTTGTACTCTACCCTCTTTATTCCAAATAGTTTCCCCATGTCTTACAACATATAAATTCATTATTTTATTTTCTTTCTTTCATTGTAGGGAATAATATTACATCACGTATAGATTCACTTTCAGTAAATAACATACAAAGCCTATCTATTCCATAACCTATTCCTCCTGCTGGAGGCATACCATATTCTAGTGCTTCTATAAAGTCCATATCTATATCATTAGCTTCATCATTTCCTAAATCTCTTTCTTTTAATTGATCTTCAAATCTTTCAAGTTGAATTATTGGATCATTAAGTTCAGTGTATGCATTAGCAAACTCTTTACCACCTATAAAAAGTTCAAATCTATCTACAAATCTAGGGTCATCATGGTTATTTTTAGTTAGTGGTGAAATCTCTACTGGATGTCCATATAAGAAAGTTGGTTGGATTAAAGTTTCTTCAACATATTTTTCAAAGAATGCATTTATTATATGACCAATTTTAAAATGGTCTTCTACTATAATATCATGACTTTTGGCAAGTGTTTTTGCTTCTTCTAATGTCATTTCTTTTTTGAAATCAATTCCCGTAATATCTTTAATAGCATCCACCATACTAATTCTCCTCCATGGGCCTTCTAAATTAATTTCATTTCCACACCAATTATATGTCATTTTCCCAAATACCTTTTTAGCTATTTCTTGAAACATAGATTCAGTTAAATCCATCATTCCTTCAAGATCAGAATAAGCAAGATAGGCTTCCATTAATGTAAATTCTGGATTATGTTTTGGGTCCATTCCTTCATTTCTAAAAACTCTTCCTATTTCATATACAGCTTCCATGCCTCCTACAAGTAATCTTTTAAGTGGTAATTCTAAAGCAATACGTAAATACATATCTAAATCTTGTGTATTATGATGTGTAATAAATGGACGAGCAGATGCTCCTGTAAGTAAAGTTGTTAAAACAGGAGTTTCAACTTCTATAAAACCTCTATTATCCATAAAATTTTGAATACACCTAATAATTTTACTACGAGTAAAAGCAACTTTTTTAGATTCTTCATTCATTATCAAATCTACATAACGTCTTCTATATCTTTCCTCAATATCTGTTAAACCATGAAACTTTTCAGGCAAAGGTCTTAATGCTTTAACTAAATGTGTATATTTCAAGCATTTTATAGTAATCTCCCCTGTTTGAGTTTTCATAATTTTCCCATATACACCAACTATATCTCCTAAATCAGCCGTTTTGAATAGTGAATAGGCATCCTCCCCTACATCATTTATTGATATATATATTTGTATTTTCCCTGTTTTATCCTGTATAGAGAAAAATGATGCTTTACCCATCTTTCTTATGAACATAATTCTTCCAGCTACAGTTGCTGTATCATCCATAGATTCAAATTCATCATGTTCTACATCTTTATATTTATTTTTAATATCATCCGCAAAATCAGTTCTATCAAATCTAGTACCAAAAGGATCTATTCCTAAATTTTTAATATTTTCTGCTTTCTCTCTTCTAACTAATTCTTGGTCCGAAAATTCTCTCATTTAATCACCTCAATGTAATAATATCACAATTTACTAAATAAATATATATTTTTAAATCAAAAAGAAAAAATAAACTTATATTTTTTCTAGATTATTTAATCTATCTTTAATAGTTTTACTAACAAAACTCATATCCGCTTTGCCTTTCAATTTAGGATTGACAAAGCCCATTAATTTTCCCATATCTGATTGTTTTTGAGGATTTATTTGCTGAAATGCTTCATCTATTATTTTTAATACCTCTTCCTCACTCAATTGTTCAGGCATATATTTATCTAATATTTCAATTTCTCTATTTGTTTTTTCAATCAAATCCTGCCTGTTTGCTTTTTCAAATTCTAAAATAGATTCTTTTCTTGTTTTAATTTGTTTACTAACTACACCGATAAACTCTTCATCGTTTAATTCATGTTTTTTATTAATTTCTTCTAATTGAATAGCACCTTTAACCATTCTTAGAACACTCAAAGTTTCCTTATCTTGAGATTTCATAGCAAGTTTTAAATCATCTAATAAATTATTTCTCATATTATCCCTTTCTTTTTAAAATTAAAGAGCGATACAAAATCACTCTTAGTAATTATCTCTTTGTCTCTTTCTAGAATTTTTTATTCCTTCTTCTTTTTTTTCTCTACGTTTAACTCCTGGCTTTTTATAACCTTCTTGTCTTTCTCTAACTTTTTTTAGGAGGCCGTCTCTTGCATTTTTTTGTTTCATAGTACGTAAAGCACCATCAACATTACCATTTTTTACTATTACCTTTGACATATAATCCCTCCTTTCGCAAATCTATCTGTATTATAACATCTTATTTTAAAATATACAAGAAAAACTTTTATTTTTAAACAATTTATATAAAAATTTTACAGATTATTATGAATTAAATATTGTTTTTATATTATTTAATTGTTTTTTACTTAATGATTTATATTTACCATTTCCATTACAATCATCATTTACTATCAATTGTATATCCAATAGCCAGAATTTAACTGATTCTGAATTTTTAGTTGGTGTAGATTCAACTAACTCTATTAAATTCTCTATATTACAAAATTCTTTTCTATTATATTTTATATTTTTTTCTCTTAATTTATTTTTAAAGTCCTTTGAATATTTAATTATTTCTTTCTTTTCTAACATCGCATTTACTATATCTATTATACATATATAATATTTATTCTTTATTTTATCGAAAATAATTCTAATATTCTTATTATTAAATTTTTTATTTATATAATTAATATTATCCATAGCACCTCCAAAAACAATCGAGTAGAGAGAAATAATTAAATTATTTCGTCCCTCTCACACCACCGTACGTACGGTTCTCGTATACGGCG
>CANPYQ010000075.1 GCA_947588865.1 uncultured Bacilli bacterium | reverse complement strand
TTTATTTTTATCAAGTCTATTATAACAAAGGTCTTTCTTTTTTTATACTCTTCCCCAAATAATTTTACACTATCAAACATAATAAGGTATTGACAAATGTCAAATTATGTAGTATACTGTGTATAGTTTAGAGAATGATATCAGGTTAATATTACAATAAAAATTATATAAAAATAATTGAATAAAAATAATATTTTCTTGATATCTCAAAATATTAAGTAAAAAATATTATATAATTTAAAAACTATATAAATATATTTGCTTAATATTTTATGGAAATGCTTTATGTAATTTCTACCGACTCTAAATGTTACAATTGTAAAAAGAAAGAAAACTTTTATGGTAGGAGTATTGCACTTTTCACTGATAATGTTTAGTTGCAATTTTCTAAACTCGGAAGTAATGACTTTATCAGGGTTGTTACTTTTTTGTTTTTTTCTAAATATAGACATATTACCACTCCAAATGGTTTATTAATCATATTATAAATTAGATAGGAGGTATTTTATGTTTTTAAATAGAAATTGTGGTTGTGGATGTGGAAGACAAATGGAAATGCCACAAGCACAGCCAATAATGGAACCAGTTATAACTAAATGTATAGAAAAGGAATTTCATCATGAGGTACAACATTGTTGCCCAATTCATACTCATGTAATAAATAAACATATATATACACATACATATACTCCACAATATACTTGTGATGAAGAAGATGTAGTAATAAATAATGATTGTGGTGGATGTTCTGGTAATATGATGAATAATAATTTTTAAAAGTAGTATTTTACTACTTTTTTTGTTATAATATAATTAAGTAGATGGTAATCATGGACAGTATTAAATTATTAAAAGATAAAAGAAATCATTATATATATGTAAGTAATTTATATTATAACGAAAATGCTAAAAAATTATATGAAAAATTAGGCTATAAAGTGTTTAAAGAAGAAAGTAGAAAAGAAATATCATGAAAGTATTAACTATAAAAGAACCATGGGCAAGTTTAATTATTAATGGATATAAAGGGTATGAATTTAGAGGTTGGAAAACAAATTATAGAGGTAAGATACTTATTTCTACATCAAAAGTAATAGAAAAAGAAGTACTTGATAGATTTGCGTGTTATAACATTTGTTATAATCCTGGATATATAATAGGGGAGGCAAATTTAGAAGATTGTATATTGGTTGATGAAAAATTTAATAAAAAATTAAAAAAAATAAATAGTAGGGTATATGCTGGAAGTAATCATACTGAAAAATATGCATGGAAATTAAATGATATTAAAAAATATGAAAATCCTATTCCTTGTAAAGGCAAATTAGGATTGTGGAATTATGAGGAGGAAGTTATGTTACATTTAGATGATAAACCATTTAATAGTATAAAAAATGGTACTAAAACTATTGAAATGAGGCTTAATGATGAAAAAAGGAGAAAATTAAAAGTAAACGATATTATAGAATTTGAAAATAGAAAAACTAAAGAAATAATTAGAGCAAAAATAATTAAATTATATATTTTTAAAAATTTTGAAGAATTATATAATAATTTTGATAAGGAAAAGCTAGGCTATAGTAGTAATGAAGAAGCAAATTCTAAGGACATGGAAATATATTATTCAAAAGAAAATCAAGAAAAATATGGAGTAGTGGGCATAGAGATAAGTTTAATTTAATACACAATTATGTGTATTTTTTCTTATATTCTTCAAGAGTAATATCATTTTCATAAATATATTTTGCTATATATTTTCCTACATATCTATAATGCCAAGGCTCATATTTAAATCCTGTTATATGGAATTTAGCTTTAGGATATCTTAGGATAAAGCCATATTTATATGCATTATTTTTCATCCAATTGAACTCTTTTGTATTTTCAAAATTATCATAATCTAAAGTATGATCAGCTATGTCAATTGCAAGACCTGTTTGATGTTCAGAATGTCCTGCTCTAGCGCTTGCCATATCTGCATAATAAAATCCTTTTTCTTTTACATAATTACTATAAAGTTTTTCTTGATAATTATAACTTCTATAAGTTGATACTGCTATTATGGTATAACCTTCTTCTTTAGCATCACTAGCCATTTTTTCAAAAGCAAGTTTAGCTTCTTTTCTTAAATATTTTTCTTCTAGTGAAAAATTTTTATCTATTAACTCTAAATCATTTGGCATGTAACTTTCATTTAACTTAATATTCTTATTAACTAAAAAATCGTAAGTAGTAGGGTTATAAATAGTTTCTATATTTTTATAAAAATCACTATTTTCTAAAATAATTAAAATCAATATATATATAATTTTTTCCATATTATCACCATTATATTATATGAAAAAAAGATAGAAAAACTATCTTAAGAAATATTCATAATATTCTTCGTAAGTAATATTATTTTCATAAATATACTTAGCAATATCTTTTCCTACATATCTATAGTGCCATGATTCAAAAACATATCCAGTTATATATTCTTTACCTTTAGGGTATCTTTGAATAAACCCATATTTATAAGCATTTTCTTGTAACCACTTATATTCATCTGTATTTTCAAATTCATCAAATGACACATTATTTTTATTTGTAATGTCAGCAGAGTATCCTAATTGGTGTTCAGAATATCCAGGGCGAGCAGAGTAGGTATCAGCATTTTTGACCCCATCAATTTTTACATAATTATTATATAATGTAGATTGAAAATTATAACTCCTATATCCTGTTGTAACTTTTAATGTTAGTCCAACTTCTTTTGCAGTATCGGCCATTTTTATAAAATTGTCATATGCAACTTTTTTTAATTGTGCTTTGTCTCTTGCATAAATACCTGTTATATCAACCAAATCATCTGGAACATAATCTTCATCTAGATAATAAAACTTATTTACTAAAGTATACATACCTTTAGATAAATCAGCTTTATTAGAATCATCATAGAATGTAAAATCTAAATTAGAATTTACTCTAGTAATTATCTCGGATGGCTTTAAATCAGTATGATCATTATAATAATTTAAATATCTATTTATGTGGTCATCAATAAAATATTTTTCATTGATAATGGAAATTGTAAAATCATTTAATTCAATATTTTTACTTTTCAAATCATTTACATATTTAACAATACTATTTACATCATTATAACTTTTAAGCAGAGTTATGTATTCATCAATTTTATCTTGATTAAAGTCTTTGTTATTTACAAGTTCAAATATTTTCAGATATTCTATTTCTTTATATTTTAGGGTATATTTTAGATACATATCAAGTTTATTAGGATTATAATTATCACTTTTTATAATATATATTAAATTTTCATTATAATCATATTTAAGTATTGTATCAATTTCCGATTTAGTAAGCTTTTCAATTTCTTTAATTTCTAAGTTACTATAACCTTTAACTTTTAAATTATTATTTTTTGAATTATTTAAAAGCATATATATAATAATGAAAATTAATATAATTAAAATGATCGTTAAAATCAATCTTTTTTTATTTAGTTTCTTTTTTATAGTACTTTTTTTCATATCAGTCACCATAATTATTATACCTCAAAACAAAATTAAAAAAAAGGAATTTAATCCTTTTCTACAAAATAAGCATAATATTCATCAAATGTAATGTTATTTTCATGTATGTATGTAGCAGCGTCAACTCCAACATAGCGGTAATGCCATGATTCATAGTCATATCCAGTTAAATATTCTTTATCTTTAGGGTATCTTAAGATAAAACCATATTTATAAGCATTTTCTTGTAGCCATTTAAATTCATCAAATTCTTCAAAAGTATCTGCTCTAGATCCATATGTTTGTATATCTATTGCCATTCCTGTTTGATGCTCAGAATGTCCTGGACGAGCAGCAATACTATCAGCGTATTCTTCACCTCTAGAACTTTTATAATCATTATATATTTCTTCTTGTTCTTCAAAACTTCTAAAAGATGAATTAATTATTAAAGTTAAACCTTCTTCTTTGGCTTTGTTAAACATATTTAAAAAAGCGTTATAGGTTTGTTCAGTAACCATTTGATTCTCACCGTAACTATACTGATTACTAACATTTATCATTTGATCAGAATTATATGTGTTATCCAAGGTATAAAATTTATTAGTAAGTATGAGTTCACCTTTAGATATATCAGACTTTTTAGTATCTGTATAGAATTCTTTATTAGCTCCAACATTTACAATTGCAACAACATCCGTTAAATCATAATCACTTTCTTTATAATAATCTAAGTATTCCTTAAAATGTTTCTCAATAAAATATTTCTCATCTATCAAAGATATTATATCCTTATTTTTTTCTAATGTTAGTATATAATCCTTTGTTTCAGTAGATAGAGTATCTAATTTTTTTACATCTTCCTTTGTATAATCAAGTTTTAAAAATTTGTATTCATATGTTTTATGATAATTAATGATTTTTATAATGTAAAGTATACCAAGTATTAAAGCAATAATTCCTACAACAATACCAATTACTACAAAACTTCTTTTCTTCATTTTTCTATCCATATAATCACCACTTATATTGTAACATACTTTTTAAAATTTTAATACATAGACTTAAAAATATTCTATTTATTTAAGTTTTTCAATAATTAAAAATATATAATACATAGTGACCCCATGGTTATTATGTATTTTTTGTATTTTGGTATATAATATGTGGTTATA
>CANPYQ010000074.1 GCA_947588865.1 uncultured Bacilli bacterium | reverse complement strand
TATTTTATTTTTATCAAGTCTATTATAACAAAGGTCTTTCTTTTTTTATACTCTTCCCCAAATAATTTTACACTATCTTTTAAAACTTAGCCTAGACTTTTTAACTTTTATTTGTTATAATACACGAATAAGGAGGCTATTATGTCTAAGGAAGAAAATGTCATTAAATTTTATGTACTATGTGATCGACTTAAAAATATTATTAGAACTGGTTGGAAAGCTTGGAATGTAAAAAAAGAAAGACTTGAAAGTGTAGCTGAACACATATATTCTACACAAATGCTCGCACTTGCAATTTATAAAGAATATAATTATGATATAGATATTATGAAAGTTATAATGATGCTTGCAATTCACGAACTTGGAGAAACTGTAATAGGCGATTTAACACAATTTGAAATATCTAAAACAGAAAAAAAGATTATAGAACATAATGCTGTTCATAAGATATTAAGTGGAATACTTGATGCAACTGATATAGAAGATTTGTTTTTAGAATTTGATGAAGGTAAAACTAAAGAAGCAGATTATGCACATCACTGTGATAAGTTAGATTGTGATCTTAAATCAAAACTTTATGATGAAGAAGGATTAGTCGATTTAAATGACCAAAAAAATAATAAAATTTTCTATGATGAAAAAGTTCAGACTTTATTAAATGAAGAGAAGTCATGGTCTGGTATGTGGCTTAGGTTTGGACAAGAAAAATATAATTATGATGAAAATTTCCTTGCTATTTCTAACTATGCTAAAAATAATGATATAAGTAATATGGGGAAAATAAAATAAAACTATATTTTTGTTGACAATTTTAACTATAGATAATTATAGTTTTTTTTCATATAGTTAACTATGAAGGATATTAGGTTTTTAAAAGCAAGTTTAATTGCCCATAGAGGTGTATATAACTCTAATAATATAGAAAATACTCTTTCTGCTTTTAGTAAGTGTGTGGATAAAAATTATATAATCGAGTTAGATATCCACATACTTAAAGATAATACCATAGTTGTATATCATGATTACAATTTAAATAAGCTATGTGGTGTTAATAAAATAATAGAAACATTAAATTATGATGAATTGTCTAAAATAAAAATTAAAAATAAATACAAAATACCTACGTTAGATGATGTTATGCACATAGTTAATGGGAAGGTACCTATCTTAATAGAAATTAAAGATTTAGATAATAACTCTAAATTTGAAGAAGAACTTGTTAAATTACTTGATAACTATAAGGGAAAGTTTGCTATACATAGTATGAATCCTTTTGTAATAAATTGGCTATATAAAAATAGAAAAGACTATGTGATAGGATTAATTATATTTAATGATTTGAATTTTAAACTAGTTAAAAAGTTTACAAAAAAAATAGACTTTATTTCAGTGTATAAAAAACAATTACCAATGAAATTTAATAAAATACAAATAGGATGGACAGTTAGAAATAAAAAAGAATATACAAAATATAAAGACTTATGTGATAATTTGATATGTGAAAATATCAAAGATTATGATATACTATAATTGGTGATTTTGTGATAAAGGAAAAGGCCAAAGGCTTACTTATTGTAGTATCTGGACCAAGTGGTGCGGGTAAGGATACAATTGTATCTAAAGTAGTGGAAAATATGAAAAATATTAAAATTTCAATTTCTATGACATCAAGATCTCCTCGTGGTAATGAAAAGGATGGAAAGGATTATTATTTTGTTACAAAAGAAGAGTTTGAAAAAAGTATAGAAAATGGTGAACTACTTGAATATGCTATTGTTCATAATGGAAAATATTATGGAACACCTAAAGCAAAAATAGATGAAGATTTAAATAAAGGAATAAGCATAGTTCTTGTGATAGATATACAAGGAGCTTTAAAAATAAAAGAAAAAATTCCTGAAGCTCTTTTCATATTTATAATGCCACCAAGTATGGAAATATTAAAAAAGAGGTTAATAGCTAGAAATACTGAATCTAAGGATAAGATACTGGAAAGATTTAAAACGGCTTATACGGAGATTAACGAATATACAAAATATAATTATGTAGTAGTTAATGATAAGTTGGATGTTGCAGTTGATAAGGTTGAGGCAATAATTAAAGCTGAAAAGTGCAGAGTAGATAGAATAGAAGATATTTATTTAAATAATAAAGAAGAATTTATACACGAAGGATTAGTAGATAAAATGTTTACAAATGAAGACATAGAAATAAGGTGACATAATGCGTAGAATTAGTGATGAGTGGGTAGATTATCAATGTCTTGATGCAGGCAATGGTGAAAAGTTAGAACGATGGGGGAATGTAATACTTAGAAGACCAGACCCGCAAGCTATATGGAATGTAGAATATGATGATTCTTGGAAAAATATTGATGGACATTATTTTAGAAATAACAAGGGTGGTGGAGAGTGGAAATTTTATTCTAAACTTCCTGAATATTGGACTATAAGTTATAAACATTTAACTTTTAAAGTAAGTCCTACTAATTTTAAACATACAGGACTTTTTCCAGAACAGGCAACTAATTGGAATTTTATGATGGATATGATAAAAAAAAGCAATAGAAAAATAAAAGTACTTAATTTATTTTCATATACAGGAGCAGCTACTATGGCTTGTTCTAGTGCTGGGGCTGATGTTGTACAAGTTGATGCGTCAAGAGGCATGACAGAGTGGGCAAAAGAAAATATGAAACTTTGTGGACTCGAAAATAATTCAATTAGATTTATAGTTGATGATTGTCTTAAATTCGTTGAAAGAGAATATAGAAGAGGAAACAAGTATGATGCTATAGTAATGGATCCACCAAGTTATGGTAGAGGACCCAATAATGAAATTTGGAAGTTTGAGAAATCTATATATGAATTAATTAATGCTTGTATAAAAATATTAAGTGATAAACCATTGTTTTTCTTAATTAATTCATATACAACAGGAATTTCTAGTATAGTTTTAGAAAATATACTTAAAACAACGTTACTTCCACTATATCCAAACGGAATCGTTGATGCAGGTGAAGTAGGTTTAAAAATAGCAAGAGATAATCTGATACTTCCTTGCGGAATATATGGAAGGTATATGTCGAATGATTAATATTATATATGAAGATAACCATTTATTAGTTGTAGAAAAGCCTATAAATATCCCTGTTCAAAAAGATGATAGTTATGATATGGATATCTTAACTATGTTAAAGGATTATATCAAAAAAAAGAATAATAAACCGGGTAATGTATATCTAGGACTAGTTCATAGATTAGATAGACCAGTCGGTGGTGTTATGGTATTTGCTAAAACTAGCAAATGTGCTTCTAGATTAAGTGAACAAGTAAGAAATAGAACTTTCAAAAAGACTTATTATGCAGTAGTTGAGGGTAGATTGGATGGTATTGGAACATTTAAAGATAGACTTCTTAAAGACAATAAGACTAATATAGTTAAAATTGATAGCAAAGGTAAAGAAGCCATACTAAATTATAAAATTTTAGATTATAAAGATAACTTATCGCTTGTAAAGATAAATTTAACAACAGGTAGATCACATCAAATAAGAGTTCAGTTTTCATCAAGAAATCATCCATTATATGGCGATCAAAAATATAATAAGAATGTAAAAGCAGGTGATCAAATTGCTTTGTTTTCTAAAAAAATTACCTTTGAACATCCAATAACAAAGAAAAAAATGTCTTTTAGTTTAGATTTACCTAAAAGGAAGCCATGGACGATTTTTAAAGTGTAAAATAAATGTAAAATAAATGAATTATTATAAAAAAATATTGACTATATTATTATAAAATAGTAGATTATATGTAGGTGATTGTATGACTAATAATGTGATTGAATTAAAATATTTTGATGGAGAAGTATTTGCTGAATTAAATAATGATGGGCAAAAAATACCTTTAAGTAAATTAATTAATATTATGAAAAATGGCGTTAGGACTAATGAAATAAAATTCCATAAAAAAACAAATAATATTGAAAGTACATCATATATTTTTGTTGATAATAATGATGGTGGACTTATATCTATAAGATATAAAAATAGTGAAAAGGCACATTTTAAGCAAGTAATTGACAATATCAATATGATATGTAAAATAAATCCTAAATTAAAATTTGTTAATTACGATAAACTTATCGCAATTGTTACAGCAGGAACTTTTGTTTTAACATCTTTAATAGGTGTAGTATGTTATTCTATTAACAAAAATGCAACGAAAGATTTAGATGACGGAGAATCTTTACCTGATTATTATTATACTCATCAATTAACTGATGAACAAAGAGAACAAGAATCATTATATTTTGAAAATTTAGAAAAAAAAGCTAAAGATAACTATGAAAGTTTAACAGAAAATGAGAAAGAAGAACTTTTAAAATATCAGATAGGAAAGGAAATTAATCAAAAAGAAGATTATAGTGGAAAAATAATGTAATAAGTATTATAAACATACTTATTTTTTCATATATTTTAATGGTGATTGTTGTTGAAAAAAATGTATTCATTACTTTTATTTCTTGTACTTAGTTGTTCTTTTTCATTTGTAAGTGCTAATACTATAAAATCTGATTTAAACTTATTGGGTAAAGTTATTTATATAGATGCGGGGCATGGAGGTATCGGTTAAATCCAAAAATAGAAGAAATGACTATTTTGGTAAGTAAATACAAGAGTTTAAGGTACTTG
>CANPYQ010000073.1 GCA_947588865.1 uncultured Bacilli bacterium | reverse complement strand
GCACTTTTTAGGTATTAGCTACTTTTATTTTGTTTAAAAGGCACTTTTTTAAATCTCCCAACTTTGGAAACGCGATCTTTTTATATGTTTAACTTGACAAATGTTAATAATCGTGTTATTATAGGTGGCATTAAAAGCAAAGGGGGAATTATAATGAAAACTGAAGATATTAGATTAAAAGAATTAAGAAATTATTACAAAAGTATGGGATTAACAATAATAGGATTAAATGACTCACAAGGAGTTAATACAACATCATTTCTAAACAAAAAAGGATTGTTAGAATATTTAAAATTAGCACTAACAACAGATGATTTTTCACCAGAAGTAATTAATGCTTTCTCACTTTTAATGAACAAAACAGAACACATAGATTATTTTATAAAAAATAATTTAAGTGTTGAAGAAATAAAGTTATCACAATTATATAGTGCAGTCACAGCATTTGAAAAAGTAATGAAAGATGTAAAATTACCTAAGTTTCTTGGCGATATAGCTTATTTATATAAACTTGCATACAAGGTTAAACCTGGAGATGAAAATATATTTATTACTGATGAATTAGTTAATGGTGAAGAACCAACAGTAATATATTCTAGTGGTGCTAATGACTTAATGAGAGAAGTATATAATAATCCATTTCAATTACAAGGTGATTATAAACAACGTGATAAAAAACCTAATTACTATTGGACACTTGAAAAAGCAGAAGATCCTCAGTCTTTAGAAAACGTAATAAATAATGTTAAAAGTAATTTTGAAATGATTCTAAGTTTAAATAATAAAACTGATATATATGCATTAGGTATTTATGGTCCTAAATCATTACAAAAAGAAGAATTAAAAATATTTAGAGATTTAATTGGGAAATATAATGAAAAGTTTGTTGAATTATGTGAAAAATATCATATAACATATATTAATACAGAAGTTATTGGACAAAAATATAATACACAAAATAAGAATTTTCATATAACAAGTGCAGGTCATAATAGCCTTGCTAATAGCATATTAGGTCATATGTATAATAGAAAAATAGTTGGTAGTAAAAAAACAATATATATTCCTAAATCAGAAATTAATCTAGAAGATACTAATGGTGCAAAAGATATTATAAATGATTTATCAAAAGATAAGTTTACACATGAAAATGAAGTTGAAAATTCTAATGGATATGATAGAGAAGTTGCATCTTTAAAAGTAGTAGAAGCAGATAGTCAAATAAAAGTATTTGAAAAAGTGATGAAAAAATCTCATAGAGAATATAAATAAAATGAGCAGAAATATTTTTCTGCCATTTTTAATTTTACTATTCATGATTTTCAATAAATTTCAGTTAAAATATATATATATTATTTAAAATATGATATAATCAAATTATAAATTTGAATTTATAAAGGAGATTGTTATATGTCAAAAGTTAGTGTAATAGTTCCTGTTTATAATGCAGAAAAATATTTAGAAAAATGTATTTCATCTATTGCAAATCAAACATTAAAAGATATTGAAATAATTGCAGTAAACGATGGATCAACAGATAGTAGTCTAGATTTACTAGATAAATTATCAAGTAAATATAAAGGTAAACTTAAAATATTTAATAAGGAAAACGGTGGGGCAGGTTCTGCAAGAAATATTGGTATAGAAAACTCGAGCGGCGAATTTATAAAATTTGTTGATGCAGATGACTACTTAAAATTAGATATTTTAGAAAGAATGTATACAATTGCAAAAGAAAATAATGTCTCTTTAGTTAGAGGCAACTATCAAACAATTATTGGACCTTTTAAAATGGAAGATAAGTGTAGTTGGAGTAATATATTAGGCAATCAAATTATAGATGTTAGAGAAAATAAAGATTATATTGTTACCGAAACATCTGGTATAGGAAATAAACTTATAAAGAGAGATTTAATTGGCAATTTAAGATTTCCAGAAAAAACAAAATGGGAAGATCTTGCAATCATGCCTGTAGTAGTTGCTAGTAGCAAAGAATTATTTCACATGGATGAACCAATTTATAATTATAGAGTTAATATGAATACTACAATAAAGGATTTTATAAATAAAATACCAAATATTTTAGATATAATAAAATGTGTAGAAAGTATAGAAGAAAATATGAAAAAAATGGGATTATCCGAAGAGTATAAAAAGCAAATAGAAGATTTATATATTTTACATACTTTATTTAGAGTTGAAAATGCAATGCTTTGGGTTAATTTTCCACGTTCTAAAAAAGAAATTGTAATAAGTTCTTTAATAGGAATATTAGATGCAAAATATCCTAATTGGCAAGAAAATAAAATTGTAGAAAGATACAGAAATAATAATGGACTATTTAATTTTGATATGGAAAGATTACCTAAATTTATAAAAAACGAATATAGAAATGTAGATAGAGATAGAGCTGTGGAAAACATAGGTAAAAGTTTCAAATAAATGCAAAAAAAATAACTGACGCACCAAATTAATGGCTATCAGTACTAGACATTTATAATTATGCTATTTTTTGACTAAATGTCAATACATTTGCTATTTTTTCCATATTCTTCTGAATTCTCAAAGTAAATACTACTCTCTAAAATTAATTATATTTACTTTGAAAATTCAGACTTTTAAGCGATTGCCATATATTAATTTACATTTCAAAATATATAATGTATAATAACCTTGGAAGAGTGATTATATGAAGTGTAAAAAATGTGGTTATGAATTAAAAGATGAATGGAAAATATGCCCTCAATGTCATGAAGTATTAGATGATAAAAATAGAGTTAACACTAAAAAATTAGAAGATGAAAATAAAAAAGAAATTACAAAAAAGAAAGAAGATAATAAATCTAATGAGTATATTGGAGCATACTTATTAATATTTTTTCTAAGTTTACTACTTGGAATATTTATTTCTGAAATTAGATGGATTTGTTTAGCAATTTCTTTTATCACGATTATTACTGCTCATATAAAACTTCCTAATAGTAAAGTAATAAAAGTAATATTTTGGTTATACATAATTGGAATTATTATTTATATTTTATATATACTATTTATTTTATTTCTATTTGTTAAATATATTCCAGAGTTTTTAGATTCATTATCATCTTGTCCAGGATAGAGTTATGTTTAATACTAAATTTCCAATTTATGCTTTTACAATTTTAATTGCACTCATATCAAATATAATAGTCGTATTATTTACTTCTAAAAAAAGTAAATTTACTAAAAAAGAAATATTATGTATGCTAATATATGAAAACATTGGAATAGTTATAGGTGCTAAAATATTTACATTTTTATTAAATCCAGAAAAAGGATTTAATTTTAATAAATTAGGTTTATCTTCATATGGAGCTTTATTTGGTTCAATATTATTTTTATTATTATTTTCTTTTCAATTTAAAAAGAGTATAAAGAAAATTATAACTATATTTGCTCCATCTTTTCCACTTATGTATAGTATTGGAAAAGTAGGGTGTTTTATAGTTGGATGTTGTTATGGAATAAAATATAATGGATTTGGGAAAGTAGTTTATCATTATTCAAAAATTGCACCTAATGGTGTAACTTTATTTCCCATTCAGTTAGTAGAATCTGTTTTATTTTTATTGATATTCATTTATATGTTAAATTGTTATGTGAAGAAAAAAAGAAATGAAAAAACTATACTAAATGCTGTAATTATGTGTAGTAGTGCTAAATTTATTTTTGATTTTTTTAGAATGAGTCATGTTTATGTATTGATTTCTATTAATCAAATTATTAGTGTTTGCTTTATAATAATATCATTATTTCTAAAAACAAAAATACATTTTTCATTAAATAAAAAAATCTAGTAAAAGTACTAGATAATATATTATAAATCGCTATAAAGCGAACAGTTGTTCTGGCAGGGGTAGCAAGACTTGAACTCACGGCATTCGGATTTGGAGTCCGACGTTCTACCAACTGAACTATACCCCTATAAAATGCTTTTTTTAAAGCATATTTATTATATCATATTTTATAAATTTATCAAGTTTTACAAAGGAATGTACAAGTAAAAAAATGAGTTAAAATTGATTAAAATTTATAAAAAAATATTGATATTTATTAAAATTAATTAAACAGTTTTGTACATTTTTTTGTACATTTTTTATAAAATTTGTTCTTCGGAATTTTGAGTTGTCAATGTTTATAAGGGATAGAGAGCATTCTTAACTGTAAAATACCGTACCCTAACCTCAGGTTTTGGAGACCGTTATTCTACCATTGAACTATACCCCTGTGACTATATAATTATATCATAAAATTTTATAATCTTCAATATTTTTTTGCATACTATAAAGTAGGTGATAAAATGGCAATAATTAAGTATACAGATAAAGAAAGGGACTTATTAGCTAGGCTTATGAGGGCTGAAGCGTTAGGTGAGGGGAATTTAGGTATGCTTATGGTTGGAAATGTCGGAGTAAATAGAGCACTCGCAAGGTGTTTAACATTCAAAAATATTGATACTATAAGCGAGATGATATATCAAAATCCAGGAGGATTTTCTGGAATAGATAGTCCTTTATTTTTTAGTAATCCTACAGCTCAAGAAAGATCTTTGGCAGATAGAGTATTAAAAGGTGAATATTATTATCCAGCAACAAATGCACTTTGGTTTTATGCGCCAGGTGCTGGAAATTCATGCCAACCAACTTGGTATGAACAAAGAAATTCAGGCAGATATAAGAACCATTGTTTTTATGAACCAGATCCAGATATTTGTCCTGAAATACATTAAAAATTTATAAACAAGAAAAAAATGTGTCAATAGTATTTGAAAATGTCTCAAAAATTTTTAAACATAAACGGGAAAAATCTCGTTTTTGTTTACAA
>CANPYQ010000072.1 GCA_947588865.1 uncultured Bacilli bacterium | reverse complement strand
TATAGAAGACTATTCACTTGTAAATAAAAATTATTTTAAAACAGATGACGTTTATGTTTATATTAATTATAATTCAATAGAAAAGGATTTATATCTGCTACCAGAAGCTATTAAACTAATATTAAATAAATATGATATTAATGAGCAAAATTTACCATATATTTCTAAAGAATTAACAAATTATTTTATTAAAGAAGCAAAAAAAGAAGATTTAATGCAGGCAATAAAGGGAATATATACAACAGGTCCTAAGAAAGCATTAGTATATGGTCTTAGAAAATTAAAAAAAGGAATGAAATATAATTAAGAATTACTGAAAGTTATAAGATAAATGTGTACGCAAAAAATGTGTATGCTTTTATTTTTGACATAATTAAGATAATGATGAAAATTTAAACAATGTACGACAGTAGAAAAGTACAAAATTATTAAGATATTGTTAAAAATTGAAAAAGTTATAAATAGTTAAAGAATTTATTGATGATATTGTATGAAGTAATAACAATTTTAAACCATCACATTCATTTCAATACAAAAACCCAGTTGAGTATCCACCCCAACTAGGTTTTAAATAAATTTTTTAATATCTACCTTTATTGACAATTTCATAAAATTATAATCTTATATTATAAGAAAAGCACTACAAATAAACCTACTATAAAACAATAAATTGAAAAATATATTAATTTACCATTATTTACTATTTTTCTAAACCATCTTGTTACTAAAATTGTAACTACGCAAGCAACACAAATAGAACAAATGTAATAAGCTAGTAAACTAGTGTCTATATTTATATCTTTTAATTCTAATACAAGTGCTGCTAGACTCATAGGAATGTAAAGCATAAATGAATACTTAAATGCCGTATCTCTCTTTAAACCTTGACTCATTCCACCAACTATAGTAGATCCACTTCGACTTATTCCTGGAAAAAGGCCTAATATTTGAAAGCACCCTATAGCTATAGCTTCTTTAATACCTATTTTATTATCGTCTTTCTTACCCTTAAAATTTCTAATTACATATAGCAATATAGATGTAATAATAAGAGACACACCAACTATTTTTATATTATTTTCAATTTTATCAAAAATATCAAAATAACTAACTAATATACCTACTAGTCCTGCGGGTATGCATCCAAGTATAATCATAAGGCAATATTTATACTCTGCTTTAGATTTAGGATCGCGTCTTGATAAGTATTTAATAAAATTTTTTATTAAAGATATAATATCGTTCCAAAATAATATAATAATCGCTATTAATGAACCAAAATTAGTTAATATTGCAATAGTATCAAAATCAACATTTACATCTAAAATCTTTTTAAATATCATTAAATGCCCGCTAGATGATACTGGTATTGTCTCTGTAAATCCCTGTATAAATCCTAAAAATAAATATTTAATTAATTCCATTATTACCACCTATTTAATTATATAATAAATTTTTAAATTAATAAATAAAAAATAAAACTTTATAATAAAATTTATTAGGTGGTAATATGATTTTACGAATATTTTTCTTTCTTATAGGTTTTGGCCTAACAACTATTGGCTGTGTTTATATTATTTGTTACTTAAATTTAATTAATATTGGGTATAATTTTTTAGAATATGTCAATTTTATAATTAGAAGAATTGAATGTTTAAATGCAATATTTGGTGTGATTATAATGATTTTATCTATTACATTAGGAGGTAAAAATGAACTTTATTTATGATATATATTTAAATTTAAATAATATTTTATATGATTTTTTTGATTGGAATAAGAGTGATAAACTTATTCATATAAAAAAAATTCCTATATTTAAAATTAATGAAGAAGATTTTAAAAATTTGATAAGATATGATATTAAATTAGATATGTGTTATGTAAATAGCATTTATAAAAAAACAGAGCTTTGGAATATAGTAGAAAAAATTGATTATTGTGCCCTTTTTTGTGATAATAATAATATAGTAGCAATACAATTCAATAAAAATGGATTAAGTGTTAAAAAATCAAATTTATTACTTGATGAAGAATTAGAAATATTGGAAACTATAAATAGATTTAAAGAAAAAAATATCACTTTTAGTATTATAAAAAAATCAAATTTATTACTTGAAACTAGAAAGCAATTAAAAGAAGAAGATTTTATTGATAAAGAATTTAAAAATATTGATAAAAACAAACTTATTTATCTTTATTTTGAATGCTTTGGAAAACATGAAAACAATAAGAAAAAAATATTAAAAAGTTTTAAAAATCTTTCTAAAAACAGTAAATCATACAAAAATCTTTATGATATTTTAAAATTAACTTCTACTACAAACAATAAAATGATATAATTACTTTGGTGGTTATATGTTAAAAATAGAATCTCTAGATCATAACGGAAAAGGAATTACCAGAATAAATAATAAAATTGTTTTTGTAGAAAATGCTTTACCTGGTGAAATTGTAGATATAAATATTAAAAAAGAAAAGAAAAACTATATAGAAGCAAATGTATTAAAATATATTAAAAAATCTAATACAAGAATAAAAAGCCCTTGTCCTTATTATAATGATTGTGGAGGGTGTGATCTATTACATTTATCATACAATAATCAATTAAATTTTAAGCAAGAAAAAATTGAAAATATAATAAATAAATATTTAAATGTAGATATTAAAATTAATAATATCGTTAGTTGTGATAATAATTTTAATTATAGAAACAAAGTAACTTTTCAAGTAAAAAATAGCATTGGATTCTATAAAAAAAATTCTTACGAAATTATACCCATTAACTATTGTCTAATATGCAATGATGTTATTAATAATTCAATAAAATATTTAAAAAAACTACCACTAAATATGATAACTAAAATAATTTGTAGAACTGGAAATAATAAACTTATGATTATAATAGAAACGAATAAAAAAGATTTAAATATTGATTGCCTTAAATCTATAGCACATTCTATATATCTAAAAATAAACAATGAATTTTTCTTAGTATATGGAGCTAAAAATATTATTCAAAAAATAGGCAGTTGCCAATATATTATATCTCCTGACTCGTTTTTTCAAATTAATATTGATGTTTGTACAAAATTATATAATGGAATTAAAAAATGTGTCAAAATAAATAATAATATACTTGATTTATATTGCGGTACTGGATCTATTAGTAGTTTTATTAGTGATAAAAATAACGTTTTAGGTATTGATATAAATAGTCAATCGATTTCAGATGCATTACAAAATATAAATATTAATAGATTAAGTAATATAAATTTCATATGTGGTGATGCAGGGAAAGAAATAAACAAAATTAAAAATTTTTATCCTGATATTATAATAATTGATCCTCCTAGAAATGGATTAAATAAAGAGACTGTTAATAATATATTAAAATTTAACCCTAAAAAAATAATATATATATCTTGTGATCCAATGACTATGGTAAGAGATTTGAATATTTTAAATAGCCATTACAAGATATTAGATATTACCCCATTTGATATGTTTCCTAACACTAAGCATATTGAATGTTTAACTATATTAGAAAAAATTAAATGTAAAAAATTGTAAATTTTTTAAAAAGATACTGTTTAATAATTCTTTCTATTTTTTTTTTTAATTTTATTTGATATAATGTTAATGATATATAATGGCAAGGAGGTATTATGACCTATAATATAAGAGAATATAAACCAAAATTCGATACACCTATGAAAAGAGAGCAAGAAATTTGCATAGTCAATATTATAATGGATTTATTAAATAAAAATAAATATAATAATTTGGATGACTTTATTTCTAAAAATTCAAACTACCAGGATTTTCTAAAGAAAAATTATAAAGAAAATGTTGTTAAACATTTTGGAAATTCATTAGAAGATAAAGATTACATTTTTATATTGAAAAATTTGGAAATTTTAACCAAACAAAAAAAATCTTTTGATTCAGAAAATATTAAAACTACAATAATTGATGATAAAGAATATGTTTCATATCACGGCGAATATAATGATTTTTTCTTTGATAATTCAAATTCAAATAAAAATATAGAAGATCAAATGAAAGATGTGCAGCCTACACAAGATAAATTTCAAAGCCCTGATATTAAGAATAATACCGAGAATATTATGAAAGAATTAATGGAAAACAAAAAAGAAGTTTTAGATTTACATTATTTAAATGAAATAGATTATAATTCGCTAAATGCTCATGAAAAAAATTTATATGAAATAGCTAGAAATTATCAAATAGAACATAATAGTATTATAAAGATAGATTTAGGTAGAGCATTAATAGTTGATGAAAATAATACAATTATAAAAATTGAAAATGAAAACGGAGAACTTAATTTAAATTCTGGAAAAATTAATGAAAATAATTCAAAAGAAAATTCAAAGCAATTTACTAAAACATTAAGTACTACTCCAATTACATTATATTCAAATGATTAGAAAGGAAATGTATATGAACAATAATGAATTTAAATTTGATCCAAATACTGGACAACCTATTAACAACAATGTAACCTCACAAAATATAACGAATAATGCAAATATTCAACCTCAAAACATTACTTCACAAATTAATACAAATCAAGGTCAATCTGCACAACAAAATTTAAGTGTAAATTCTACTCAAAATGCACAAACAATATCAGTACAACCACAACAAGCTCAAGCTACTAATAATAATGTTCAGCAAAATCAACAACTACAAAATAACAATGCAACTGTTCAAGCTCAAATGAAAGCAATACCAACAGCTGGACAATCTACTCAAGAATTTATAAATAATACTCAATCTATGACTTCAGAAAAAAAAGAAGAAAATAAAGGTAAAGTAAATTACGCATTTGTTATAATTTTATTCATAATAATTTTAGCATCTATTTTCTTCTTATTCCCTTACTTATTGAAGCATTTTTAAAAATCTTTAGAAACGGTTCAATGTCAAGTAGTGTTGGTGAAACCAAAAACTAATGATAAATGAATCGAGATAGAGGACTAAAAATAG
>CANPYQ010000071.1 GCA_947588865.1 uncultured Bacilli bacterium | reverse complement strand
TTCTGATATGACTCATTTTTATATATTAAAAAATAGTGTCAAGTTTTCTCACCAACACTATTTATTATAGAACCTTAAGAAATACATCTCAACTACCTTTTCAACTACCAAAATTTTAAATTTTACTTAATTGTTAAGTTAAATACTAATTTTAAGAGATATAATTTAAATAAACTTAGAAGTGCATGAATACTAACCGCCCCCTGAAGGAGCCGAAAGGCTCCATTTTTGGTGTTTTTAATTAAAATTGTATGAGATATGTATAAGAAACAGATTATAAAAAGTCTGTTTTTTCTTGATTTATTTTAAAATAACAATTATAATAAATATAGAGTGATAAACTCATTGAGAAATGGAGGAATAATATGCCAAATGTTATGGGCTCCATTTTGCTAGTCCTAGTTGGACTTATTGTTGGAATAATCGTTATGTTTATATTTAATCTTATTAGAAAAAATTCTGCAACAAATAAAGCTGATAAGATTTTAGAGCGTGCTCGTATAGATGGTGAAAAAATAAAAAAAGATTATATTTTAGAAGCAAAAGAAGAAATTAATGAATTAAAAATAAAAACTGATGAAGAATTAAAAGAAAAAAAGGCAGAAGTAAAAGAAGCAGAAAATAGAATTATTAATCGTGAAGAAAATATAGATAGAAGAGACGCTAATATTCAAAAAAGGGAAAATTTATTAGATGAAAAAGAAAAAAAAATACTAGATAAACAAAAAGATATTCAAGAACAAGAAGCAAATGTGGAGAAAATTAAAGAGAAACAACTCGAATTATTAGAAAAAATAAGCGGATATTCTAAGGAAAAAGCTAGAGAACTGGTTTTGAAAAATGTAGAAGAAACTATGACACTTGAGATAGCTTCTTACATAAAAGAAAAAGAGGCTGAGGCAAAACTTGAAGTTGACAAAAAATCTAAAAATCTTTTGGTTGAAAGCATGCAGAAGTATGCAAGTGATGTAGTGGAGGAACAGACTGTTACAGTTGTTAATTTACCTAGTGATGATATGAAAGGTCGAATAATAGGTAGAGAAGGAAGAAACATTCGTACAATTGAAGCAGTTACAGGTGTAGATTTAATAATTGATGATACACCAGAAGCAATAGTTTTGTCTTCCTTTGATCCTCTAAGAAGAGAAATAGCTCGTATTACAATTGAAACTTTGATAAAAGATGGAAGAATACACCCAGCTAGAATAGAAGAAATATATGATAAAACATGTAAAGAAATGAAAGAAAAAATAATAGAATATGGACAAAATGCATTATTTGAATTGGGCCTTACTAAGGTAGAACCTGAAATTGTGGAGCTTATAGGTAAACTACAATTTAGAACGAGTTATGGACAAAATGCATTAAAGCATTCTATTGAGGTTGCATCACTTGCAGGAATAATGGCAGGTGAACTTGGAGAAAACGAAATACTTGCAAAAAGGGCAGGATTATTACACGATATTGGTAAATCTGTAGACCATGAAATGGAAGGTAGTCATGTTGAAATAGGAGCTAGTATAGCTAAAAAGTATAAAGAAAGTGATGTAGTTATAAATACAATAGAGTCTCATCACGGGGATACTGAACCAACTTGTGTTATTGCAGAGCTTGTTGCAATTGCAGACACATTATCAGCAACACGTCCAGGAGCTAGGAATGATTCTTTAGAAAATTATGTTCAAAGATTACATGATTTAGAAAATATTGCTAATGACCAAAAAGGTGTAGATACTGCATTCGCTATGCAAGCAGGTAGAGAACTTAGAGTAATTGTTAAACCTGAAGAAATTAATGATTTAGAAAGCCACAAAGTAGCAAGAGATATTAAAAAGCGCATAGAAGATGAACTTCAGTATCCAGGCACTATTAAAGTTACTGTAATAAGAGAAACAAGGGCAGTAGAAGAAGCTAAATAGCTTCTTCTTTTGATAGAAAATGCATAAAATAATATTAATGTAGTATATTTTAATTTTTTTAATCAAGTTTGTGTTATAAAGTGTTATATATTACTATAAAGATTTAATTTTAGATATGAGAAAAGTAATCAATACTAATTATGATAATTATAGAAATGTGATAGTTCAAGATTTATTGAATGTGGATTTTAAATTAAAATTAACAGATTTTTAATATATCGCAAAAAACTATTGAAATTGTTGTAAAAATATGATATTATTAATAGCGTGATCCGCTGATAGAATCAATTAGGTTTAAAAGTATAAACATTATTCAAGATCATAAATTAAATAAAGGAGAGTGACATTGTGAATTTAATCGATAAAATTACTAAAAAACAAATTAGAACAGATTTACCAGAATTTAGATCTGGGGACACAATAAGAATCGATATTAAAATTGATGAAACTGATTCATCAGGTAAAAAGAAAACAAGAATTCAGGCATTTGAAGGCATAGTTATGGCTATCAAAGGTTCTGGTATTAGTAAGACTTTTACTGTAAGGAAAATTTCAGGAAATATTGGAACAGAAAAAACATTACCACTTAACTCACCAAGAATAGATAAAATAACTGTAGTTAAAAAAGGTAAAGTTAGAAAAGCTAAACCAACTTGGATTAGAAAATCTTCTAAAACACCAAAGATTCCAGAAAGAGTATAAGGCTTTTAAGCCTTATTTTTATTAGGTGATTATATGAAAAAATTTTTAAAAGAAATTTATCCATACATAATAATTGTGATAGTGGTAGTTATTATTAGAACATTTATAGCTACACCAGTAAGAGTAGATGGCGAATCTATGAATTCTACTTTAAGCGATGGAGATATACTAATATTAAATAAATTAGATAAAAGTTTTAAACGTTTTGACATCGTGGTTATAAATTACAAAGGATCTAAGTTAGTTAAAAGAATAATAGGTCTTCCAGGTGAAAATATAGAATATAAAGATAATATACTTTATATAAATGGAAATATTACAAATGATGTAGCTGTAGCTCGTACTTCTAATTTTTCTTTAGAACAGTTATATAATATAAAAAAAATACCAAATAATTGTTATTTTGTAATGGGAGATAATAGGGGTAATTCTATGGATAGTAGAGATTATAGAATAGGACTTATAAATAAAAAAAATATAGTTGGGACTACTTCTATTAGATTATTTCCATTTAATAAAATAGATAAATTTAACTAGCTGGTTGCTAGTTTTTAATTTATTTACAAAAGGATATATAAATGATATAATACAATATAGAAATGTTGGTGAACAAATGAACGGAAATAGGGGAGCTAAAGGATCTATAAAAGATAGATTAATTAGTATGTTATATAGATTTAGATACAAAAAGAAAGAATTGAAGAAAAAAAACTATACCATATCTAATAAACAAAAACAAGTTTTATATTTAAATAAATTAGAAAAATTTAAAGAAACAGAAGATATTAATGTACTAGATGATACTGATAAAAAAAATTTAGATAAAGTTAAAATAAATGCTAATTATGAATTAGATAATTTCAATAATAAATTAAACAAGGAAAGGGAAGAAAATTTTAAATATAATTATATATATGACTATAAGGCAAAAGGTGTAAGTAATCAAGTAAATAATGATAAAAATTTAACATTAAAATTAGATAGTTTAGAATTAAAAGATGATAAAATTGTTGATCCAATAAACATAAAAAAGGAAATAAAAAAAACAAGTGTAGAGGTTACAATTTTAAAAGAAGTAGATATTTTTATAAAAAAAAGTCTAGAAAATATTGAAGATATAAAGCAGGATATAAATGAGATAAAAAAAGAATCTAAAGAGAATAATAAAGACACAAAAGAACTTGAAGAAAAATATATTATATTGAGAAAAAAAGTAGAAAAATTAAAATTACAATACGATACTATAAAAGACAAATACGATTTAAGTGAATTTTCAATAATAGAAAGTATGAAACTTATTGATAATATTGACAAATATAGCAAACTCGCTTCACTAGATGAACTTGATATGATGCTTAATGTTTGTAAAGAAGAAATAAAGAAGATTGATAGCATAACTATAATAAATGAGGATAAAAATAACATTGGAACAGATATTCAAAAAGTGAAACAAAACCAAAATGATGTAAAAATAAAATTTAATAGAAGTGAAGAAGAAGTAAAAAATATAAAATACATACAAGAAAACTTATCTAATGAACTTAATGAGCAACAAAGAATTGTTGATTATATGTATAAAAAAGCATCTTATGTCGAAAAAAGCATTAATAAAAAAGTAGAAACAATAGGCCATAGAAAAATATTATCTTCTTTATTTAGAATAGCCGGGGGGATACTCACTATACCCTTGTCAGGTAAAAGTTTATTTGGAATAGCTTTAGGATCAACTATGATAAATAAAGGATTAAAAGAAATGAACAGAAGTTTAGAAACTAGAGAAAGAATAGTAATTAATTATAAATATGAGGATATATCTAAACAAATAAGTGAAGTAAAAGATAAAATAGAATATATAAATTTAGTTTTATCTGACTCTTTAAATCAGATAAGTAGATTAAAAGAAAATTTTAATAATATATTTAAAAATTATGATGATATATTACCTGAATATTCGCTTATGTTTGAAACTATAAATGCTTTAGAAAATAAGTTAAAAATTCAACAATATAAACTAAATAAAATGGATAAAAAATTAGAAAATGAAAATGAAATTAATAAGCAAAAATTGAAAAAAGTCAAAAATCAATGAATTAATATTCATCTAAAAATTAATATATACAAATATTAAAAAAAAATAAATATAAATACTGGAAAGAATTTTATTATCATGGAAGTATAAATACAGAATATTCATCATTATATTTAAAAATATTAAATAAATCAGATATGCAAATTGATAAATATGGTAATGATGTTGGTTATATCAAAAGACTAGAAGATATTAAAAACAAATGTGGGGAAAATTCAATAACTTATAAAAATGCAGAAATATTAGTATCAAAATTAAGAAGTGAAGATTAGTGATGGAAGAATATTTAGAATTTGCAAAAGATATTGCTTATCAGGCGGGTAAAATAATGATTAAATATTTTAATCAAAATAATGGTGCTAGTTATAAAGGAGATAAAACAATTGTAACTATTGCTGATACAGAAATTAATTCATA
>CANPYQ010000070.1 GCA_947588865.1 uncultured Bacilli bacterium | reverse complement strand
ATAATTTAGATACTAAAAGCCTTATATTATATGGTCATTGTATGGTGTCTACGAGTTTAAAAGTTGATCCAGGCTCATAAGTCATCCATATTGGTAGATTTCTATTAATCTGTTCTACTGTATAATTTTGATATTCACTTGGACTAAAATTTGGTCTAGACGCCATTGCAAGAATTTCACCAGTTTTTGGATCCATTACTATACCAAGAGCTTGATCAGGATTATACTCACTAACTGCTACATCAAGCTCACGTTCCAATGCCTCTTGAAGTTCAAAATCAATTGTAAGTGTCATATTAACTCCACTTTGAGGTTGTTCGTATACTTGTGACATAGAAAGACTATTTCCTTTAGCATCACTAAAATATTTTATTGATCCATCACTGCCAGTTAAATACTTATTATAAATAAGTTCAAGGCCACTCAATCCCTGATTATCTATTCCAACAAATCCTATTGAATGTGAAAGCAATGTATCATATGGATAATTTCTTTTGGCTTCTTTTACTAAATATACACCTTCATAACCTAAAGTACTTATTTTGTCAGCAATATCATAACTTAAATTTCTACCTTCTGGATGCACTCTTTCTATTGAAGTCTTTTTAGATACATGCTTGTACATCTCCTCATAATCTACATTCAATATTTCTGATAAATCTTTAGCTACTTTTTCTTTATCTTCAATTTGATTTGGTATAAGTACCAAAGATGTTGTTGTGATATTACCTGCAAGTTCTATCCCATTTCTATCGTATATTATTCCTCGATTAGCAGCAAGTGGTAAATTACGACTCCACAAACTTGTTGCATATCTATTTAATTTTTTATAATCTACTACTTGTATATAAAATACTTTACCTATAATTATTAAAAACATAATTATAGTTATTAAAATTACTATTTTTATTCTTGTGTGAATACCTTTGAAGAACATAACATCACCAATTAAATATATGTTCAAAAATGAAAAAATAGATTTATTTCATCTATTTTTTTCTTTTATGGTGTTATTTTCTTTGCACACAGCTTTAATTATATATTATTCACTTACTTTACCAAATATAAAATTATATGGATTTGTATTTTTTCTATTTTATTTAACTAACATATCCAGTTGTAATTATATTGTAATCATTTTTCTATATTAATTTTTTAATTTAATAAATTTTTTTATAATAACATAATCATATAATTAACTTTTTAAAACCTTTTTTTCAATATTCTCATAGTATTTAATATTGTTAGAAGTGTTACACCAACATCAGCAAATACAGCTTGCCACATGCTAGCAATTCCAAATATACTAAATATCAATACTAAGACTTTAGTTGTTATTGCAAATGTCAAATTCTGTTTTATTATCTTACTTACATATTTTGAAATATTTATACTTGTATTAATCTTACTTAGCTCATCAGTCATTATAACTACATCTGAAGCTTCTATTGCAGATTCTTGACCTATTCCCCCCATAGATATACCTATATGAGCTAAAGCAAGTGTAGGCGCATCATTTATGCCATCTCCTACAAAAGCAACTATTTCATTTTTAATATAATTATTTAACAGATCATATTTATCTTGAGGAAGCAATTCAAAACTAATTTTATCGATACCAAGAGTATTCCCAACACTTATAGCGTTTGATTTATTGTCGCCTGTAAACATTTCACAAATAATATTTTTATGTTTTAATTCATTTAAAGTCGTTATAGCATCATCTTTAATTTTATCAGTAACACTTAAGTCAGCTACTACCTTATCATTTATACTTATATAAATATAAGCATTATCATTATCAGAATTACAAAACTTATAATTTCCTATTTTTATTTTATCTTTATCTATTTCAAAAGATATTCCTTTACCTTTATGCTCTTCAAAGTTTTTAACATCTTTATTATCTACTTTAATATTTATTAAACCAATTAAACTTTTAGCTATAGGATGATTAGATAAAGCTTCACCTTTAACTGTAATTTCTTCTATTTTTTCTTTACTATATTTTTTATCTTTAATATCAATTTTAATATTTTCAAACTTGCCTGTAGTAAGGGTACCTGTTTTATCAAATATAATTCTCTTTATATTTTTTAAATTATCTAAATAGTTACTTCCTTTTATCAATATTCCTTCTTTCGAAGACTTACCAATACCAGCAAAGTAACTAAGTGGTACTGATATTGCGATTGCACAAGGGCAAGAAATAACTAAAAATACAAGAGATTTATAAAACCAGAAGATAAATGAATCATGAGTAAATATTACACCATACAAAAGCACAAGTATAGCAAGTAAAAATACTAAAGGAGTATAGATACGTGCTGCTTTTGATACAAAAGTTTCAGTTTTTGCCTTATTATCAGTTGCATTTTCAACCAACTCAAGTATTTTATTTACTGTACTATTTTCATAATCAGTAGTAACCTTTATCTCAAGCAATCCCTCTTCATTTATCATTCCAGACAAAATAGTATCATTAATTTTAAAATCTTTAAGTATAGATTCACCAGTTAGTGCACTTGTATTGACCTTAGCACTACCACTTACAATTATACCATCTAAAGGAACTTTTTCTCCATCTTTAACAACTATAATATCACCTATTTTAACATTTTCAGGATCAATTCTTTTTATTATATCATTCTCTTTTACATTTGCAAAATTAGGTTTAATATTCATAAGATTAGATATTGATCTTCTAGAGTTATTTAAAGCAGTCGCCTCTAATATTTTACCTATTTCATAAAGCCCAATAACCATCAAACCTTCTCTTTGTTTATCAATGAAATATGCACCAATGCAAGATATTGTAATTAAAAAATTTTCATTTATAGTTTTATCATTAACAAGTATTTTTATAGCTCTTAAAAAAGTTTTATATAAAAGTATTATATAAGAAATTATTATAAATATTGTACTTAAATATTCAATATTTATAAGTATCCCAACCACTCCTATTAATACACCAATTATTAGTCTAATGATATCATTAGTTACATTTTCTTTTTTTACTTCCGTAGAATATATAACTGCATTAGGCTCAATTTTTTTAACACTTTTATTTATATACTTTAACACATCACCTTTATAATCTGTTTCAACAGTTACTTTAAGATTAGAAAAATTTACAGTAACATTTTTTAAATTCTTATCTTTATTTAAAAAATCTTCTATTCTTTTAGCACAGTTAGCACAGTCTAAATTACTTATATTATATTTATATCTCATCTATATGTTCACACCCCAATCTAAATATTTTTTCTACATGTTCGTCTGATAAAAAGTAATGAGCCTCTTTACCACATTTACAACATCTAACAAGTTTTGATGATTTTAATATTCTAAGTTGATGTGACACAGCAGATTGACTCATATTTATTTTATCCGCAATATCATTTACACACATTCCACCATCAATTAATATGTTTATAATTTTAACTCTTGTGGAATCACCAAAAATTTTGAATAATTCTGATAAATCAATTATTTTATCTTCATCTAATAATTTCATACATATAATATAATCAATTTTATAGAAATTTTTTAATTAATTCTATAATTGATTAATCCTTTCTATTAAATATTTTTTATTATATGACTAATTGCATAATAAATCACGCACTGTGAGTTGCTTTTTACAATTATAACTATTTTATAGATCATTTATATGAATAATTGTTCATATATTAATATTATATACTATTATCAAAAAAAAGTACATATTTTTAGTACTATTTTTATCTTTTATTGTACATAAAATTTCAAATGCATTTAGTATTTTGAAACGTTTTTATAAATCTTCAATTTTTATGAATAGAAAAACCTCTATTTTAAAGAGGCTTTTCTTACATTTTATTTTCATCTTTTGAAACTAGATTTTAATTATCCGCTTCACGATAGTATTTCTATCATTTTAAATTAGTTCATTGATTTTTTACTTTTTAGTACAAAAATTATTGCAGTTAAACAAATTAATGATAATCCGCCTAGTAATAGGTATAATGAAATTCCGTCATATGTATTTGGAGTTTCTACTTCAACAATAGGCTCATCTTTAACTTCTTCTTTTGGATATATAGTTTCTCCATCTTTTTTAAGAGTTATATTCTTAACTGGAATTCTTTGAGTAACAATTTGTTCATACTCACCGTCTCCATCCCAATCAAAATAATATTCATAAACTACTTCATCTACGCCTTCTATTTTTTCTTCATTTATTAATGCCCAAATGCTTACATAGTCTTGTCCCTCATCTTTTTCAGTGTCGTATGTATAAATGTCACTAAAGTTTCCACCATTTACTCTGTATTTAAATTTAGCTTTAGAAGTATCTCCAGCTTTAGAAACTCGAATTCCTATCCACCAACCATCTTGAGGTCTATGTATACCATCTTGGTCTTTTTCTACCCATTCAAGTTCAAAAACATTTGGATAAACAATTTCTACAAAATTATCTTTACTTCCAGTTACTGAAGCACTTTCTGGTAAAATAGAAGTAATTTCTCCTAATGTACCTGTAATTGGATATGCAGTATCTCCTTCTTTAGTTTGTAAAGTTACTTGTTCAGGGTCAATTACAACTTTAACAATTTGTTCATAATCGCCATCTGCGTTCCAATCGAAATGATATTCCATAGTTACATCTTTACCAGCAACTATTGCTGCATTTAAAACTTCAAAATTAACTCCACTCCATAAACTAATATCTTTACCACCAGCAGCATCTTTAAATTCGCTAAACTTTTTAATATCTGATTTTTTACCAAGTGTGTTTATAGCATAATATGTAGCTTCATCATTTACAGTGTCAGGAGCTGTAACCTTAATTCCTAACCATCCACTTCCTGCTGGTCTTTCTTCTACGTGATCGCTAGCAGCTTGTGCAGGATCAATCTTAAGTGTTGTTGCACCAAAAGTTACAGTTGTAACTCCATTAACTTCCTCACCTACACTTCCAGTTGAAGTTATAGTATTAACTTCCATTTTTTCAGCAGCAAATACATTTGACATAACTAAAAATCCCATAACAAAAGCAACAATTGAAAATAAAAATTTCTTCTTCATCAACATTCTCCTTTCTTGTAATAGTATTATAACACGGATACCCCCCCCCCTGTCAATCCTAATGTTGAGATGTTATTATTATTCAATTGAAAAAAGAAATGTCTATAAAGTATATGTAACAGAAATTAAGTTTTTCAACGATTTTTGTTTAGTCAA
>CANPYQ010000069.1 GCA_947588865.1 uncultured Bacilli bacterium | reverse complement strand
ATATAAATTAAATTTTGTTCAAGTTTTCATGACTATGTGTGACTTGAACGAAGTGAAAGGAATGTGAGGTTATTATGAATATTCTCCAAGTACAAAACTTAAACTATAGAAATATATTAAAAGATATATCTTTTGATTTAGAAGAAAATACATTTAATGTTTTGTTAGGTAAAACAGGTAGTGGAAAAACAACAATAGTAAAATGTATAATCGGATTTTTACAATATCAAGGCCAAATTATATATAATAATGAATTTATAAATAAACAGAATATAAAAACAATAATAAAAAATATTGGTGTTCTGACTGATTTTAATATATTATCAGATGGGATTGTATTTGAGAATTTTATTGATAAACTTTTTAATTTAAAATATGATGAATCTAAGGCAAAAAAAACTATTTACGAACTATCAAATAAATTAAAAATAGAAAAAATTTTATATAAAAACATAAATGAATTGTCTTTGTCACAAAAAAAAATAGTATCTTTTGCACTTTCAGTTATTCATAAACCAAAATTAGTTATAATTGATGATTCTTTTGAAGAACTTGATAATCAAAATAGAAAACTTATAATAAACTATTTAAAAAAAATGAAACAATGTACAATTTTGCTCATTACAAATAATGAAGAAGATATATTAATTTCTGATAATCTTATAGTAATTAATGATGGAAAAATAGTAAACATTGGAAAAACAAAAAATCTTTTAACTGATGAAAAAACTTTTATTAAAAATAATGTAAAAATGCCTTTTTTAGTTAATTTATCAAAAAAACTAATTTCATATGAATTAATTCATGATGTTATTTTAGATGTAGATTGTATGGTGAATAGTGTATGGAAATAAAATTTGAAAATGTAACTTATATGGATAAATTAAAAAATGTTAATATAGTCTTTAAAAATAATGAAATAACATCGATAATAGGACCGAATAATAGTGGGAAAAAGAATTTATTAAATTTAATTTACGGAATAGATTTACCTACAGATGGACAAATATTTATTGATAATAATAAAATAAACAAAGATACAAAAAATAAAAAATTAAAAAGTATTAGAAATAATATATCTTATTTAATAGATAGTGATAAAGAACAATTATTTAATATAAATATATTAGAAGATCTAATGTTTGGAATAAAAAATTTTGATGAAAAGTATTTATATGAATTATTAGATATATTTGATCTAAAAGAAGAAATTTTAATAAAAAATTTCATGGAAATTAGTAGTGGTGAGAAAAGGAAAATTTTACTTATATCTACATTTTTAAAAAATTCTAAAATTATAATATTGGATAATCCTACAAAAAATTTAGATTATAAGGGAATACAGTCTTTAGTAAAAATATTGAAAAAACTGAAAAGACTAGGAAAAGTTATAATAATAATTTCATATGATTCTAATTTTGTATTAGAAGTTTCAGATAATGTTTTGGTTATGCATGGGAAAAGAGTGCTTGCTTTTGACTTTAAATATAAGATATTAAAAAATGATAACTTAATGAAAAAAGCTTGCTTAAATATGCCAAATATAAGTTTAATTGAAAATAGGGTATTAGAATTAAAAAATATTAAATTAGGAAATAGAGATAATATTAATGATTTAATAAAGGATATCTATAGGTATGCAAAATAAGTTTATTAATAATATTGCTAATTCAGTAAAATTAATTATTATAGTCATATTAATAATGTCAATTTTTATAGCTAAATCATTATTTTTACTATTATTTTTATTGACTTTAGAATTTATAATTTTGATACTTATAGATAAAAATGTAAATGTATATGTAGAGTTTATAAAAAAAATTAAAATGTTATTGTTATTTATTTTTATTGTATATATAATTATTTACAGAGATTTATTATATAGTTTTATCTTTTTATATAAATTAGTTTGTAGTTCTATTTTGATAAAAGTAATTATAATAAAAATGAATTTCAAAGATTTAAATAATGGAATATATACAATATTATTTCCACTAAAATTATTTACATTTAATATTAAAAAAATTTCATATAATATAACATTAACTATGTATTTTTTAAAATTTTTAATTTCTTCTAAAATGGAAATAAAACAACTACAATTAATGAAAAACAAAACAATACACAATATAAGAAACTTTTTTATGCCAAGATTAATGATTTCAATTAATAATATGAAAAATATAGAAAATAGTTTGAAATTAAATTATTTTGAATTAAAAGCTGATAAATTAAATTTTAAATCAATTTTATTACTAATTATTTTTATGTGCTTGTTTTCAGTTGTAGTATTTAAGGAAGTGATTTTGTGAGATATTTTATGACTTTTTCATATGATGGGTCAAAATATAATGGTTATCAAAAACAACCAAGAATTAAGACTGTTCAAGGTGAAGTTGAAAAAGCATTAAAGCAAATAAATGCAGGTAAATCTGTTTATATTTCTGCATCTGGTAGAACAGACGCAGGTGTACATGCTTATAATCAAAGAGCTCATTTTGATATGGAAACTAACATTACTTGTTCAAAAATTAAACAGGGTTTAAATAGTTTATTACCAGATGATATTTATGTTAAAAGTATATATGAGGTTTCAGATGATTTTCACGCTAGATTTAATGTAAAAGCAAAAGAATATATTTATAAAATAAATATGGGAATCTATAATCCGATTGAAAAGGATTATATATTTCAATATAATAAAAAATTAGATATACCAGAAATGCAAAGAGCTTTAAAATATCTAGAGGGTACGCATAATTTTAAATCGTTTGTAAAAGGTGATGATGAAAGAGATAATTATGAGAGAACTATTGTGCAAACTTCATTGATAAGAGATATAAAAAATGTAAATCAAATTACAATTTCAATATTAGGAACAGGATTTATGAGATATATGGTAAGGAATATTGTGGGTTTATTAATAGAAATTGGCGAAGGAAAACATAAGAGCGAGGAAATTATTGATATATTAAAAGCAAAAGATAGGAAGAGCTCTGGAATATGTGCTCCTGCATGTGGACTTTATTTAAAAGATGTTTATTATTAACATCTTTTCTATTGATTTTTTTCATTTATTAGATTATAATTATTTTAGAATAAAAAGGTGATAATATGGATAGAGTAAAAATAATCATTGAAGATGGAACAGAAAGAGAAGTATCTTGCATTTTTTATTTATATAAATCTAAATATTATTTTATTTATACTGAGGGTCAAATAGATGAAAATGGCTATGTCATTTTATATTTAGTTCAGGTTGGTAAGGAAATAAAAAATACACCAACTGGTAATATAGATACGGGCTATATGGTAGGAGTTGAAATTTCAAATCCTGAAGAATGGGCTTCAGTTCAGAAATCAATATCTATGATAGTTGAAGATAAGAAAAGCAATAAACAAAATTCTGAAATACAATATCTTCCATTAAGCATGTTGGCTACATTAAAGATACTAAGTAAAAAAACCTTTAGATTGTTAAAACAAATTATTGAGGATAATTTTAAATTAAATTTAAGCGGATTAAATAACAATTTAGAAAGTTCAACAGTAAATCAATCTGATACATTACAACAAACAACATTAACTGGGCAGCAATCCAGTGAAATACAAAATACTCAGACAATTAATAATGATATATCATCTGCTACAGATACAACAGTTCCTTTAGAACCTCAGGTTTCACAGAATATTTCTTCAAATTTACAAACCGATACAACTAATTCTCAGGTAGGGGAATTTGAAGGGAATCAAACTTATGCAAATATAGATAATGTTAATAGTTCAGAATTAAATAATAATCAAAACAGTGATATAATAATAGATTATAGATCAAGATTTTTTGAAGAACAAGATAAAAACTCTGAGTTACAAGCACAAGTTGATGAATTAAAACAAAAATTAGAAAATATAAAAAATATTATAGGATAATTAATTATTCTATTTTTTTTACATAAAATTAATAGAGGAATAGAAATGAAGAATTTAATTAATTATTACTATAATTTAATAATAGATGAATATAGAAAGATAGATGATTATTATAATTTTGACGTTGATAATAAAAAATATTGTTTCCTACCATTTGAAGGAGACATAAATTATTTATATGATATTTATTTAATATTACATAGAAATAATAAATATTGTCATGAAATAATAATAAATAAAGATAATTCTATATTGACTTTTTATGAAAATAAATCATATATTTTGTTGAAAAAAAATTTGTGTTCACATAGTCAAATAAATTTATCCGACATTATTAATTATGATATTTTAGTACAAAGAAAAACACTTTTGAATTGGAAAGAGTTATGGAAAGAAAAAATAGATTATTATGAATATCAAATGAATCAAATTGGCTTTAAATATAAAATATTAAAAAATAGTTTTAGTTATTATATTGGAATGAGCGAAACAGCAATTAACTTATTAAATTATGTTAATACAAATTCTATAAATTTTTATATTTCTCACAAAAGAATAAATTATGAGGAGAGTATAGATGATTTTTTAAATCCATTAAACATAATTATTGATAATATAACAAGAGATATTGCAGAATATTTTAAAATAAATTTTATTAATGATAATATTACTGTTGAACAAATAATTTATTTTTTAAATAGTGTTAATTTCAGTAATGATGAATATATAATGTTACTGTCTAGATTGTTATATCCATCATATTATTTTGATATATATGATAAAATAATACAGGGTAGGATAAGTGAAGAAAAAGTAAATTTTTATATAGAAAAAAATGTTCAATATGAAACATTTATAAAAAAAATATACAAGTATTTAAAAAATATGAAAAAAATTCCAATAATTGAATGGTTAGAAAATTAAATTATATTTTTAACTTCCTTGATTTCAGGTATTTCGTTCATTAACGATGTTTCAACAATATCCTTTAAAGTTAAATCTATCATTTGACATCCAGCACATGAGCCACCCATTTTAACATATACTATATTATCTTCATATTTAATAAATTCTATACTCCCGCCATCATACATTAAGTATGGATTTAATTTATCAATTATTTCTTTTATCTGTTTTTCTTTATTTTCCATATTTAATCACCTTATTAGGTATTATATATGAATACTTAATATTTGTAAAGTCTTTTTTTATTTTGTGGATTATGATATAATTTAATCAGGTGATTTTATGTCAAAAATAAGGAAAGGAAAAATTATCAGTGGAACAGTTACCGGTATAGAATCTTATGGTGTATTTGTTTCATGTGATGATTATTATACAGGATTAATACATATTTCAGAAATTTCACATGGATTTGTTAGAAATATTACTGATTTTGTTAAAATAGGTGATTTAATACATGCTGAAGTTCTAGATGTCGATGAAGAATTAGGACATTTAAAATTAAGTATAAGAAATATTGATTATAAAAAGAAAAGTAGTATTAAAAGAAGAAAAATAAAAGAAACACCACTTGGGTTTAAAACTTTAGAGTATAGATTACCTATATGGATTGAGGAATCAATAAAAAAAATAGAAAATCAATAAAATTGTATTGACAAAATTGGGTATGCATGGTATAGTTAATTACGTCAATGTTTTTTTGGGCGATTAGCTCAGTTGGTTAGAGCACTTGCCTTACAAGCAAGGGGTCATAGGTTCGAGTCCTATATCGCCCA
>CANPYQ010000068.1 GCA_947588865.1 uncultured Bacilli bacterium | reverse complement strand
TTCTCTAATACTTCGTCGATACCTACGCGTATAAGGGACTTTCACCCTCTAGCTAAATGTCATGCACGACACACTTTGAAAAAATAGGTATATAAACCTATTTTAATTCCAATATTCCATAATCTTTATCTTTTCTTTTATATAAAACATTGACTTCATTTGTTTCAACATTTTTGAAAGCAAAAAACTCATGTCCTAATAATTCCATTTGAAGTATAGCCTCTTCTTCATTCATAGGTTTAGCTTCTATAATTTTTCTTTTAACAATAGAATTAGTATTTCCATCTTTTTCATCAAAATCTAATACAAAATCTCTTATTAGTTCTTTATTAATTTTTTTATTCATTCTAGTTTTATTTTTTCTAATTTGTCTTTCTATTTTATCAGACACTTTATCTATAGATGTGTACAAATCTTTATTAGATTCTTCACCTCTTAATATAAATTTATTAGCATTTATTGTTACCTCAACTACTTGCTCATTACCTCTTAACTTAATAAGTGCAGTTGCCGTTATATCATTAGGATTTTCAAAATATTTATCTAATCTCCCTATTTTCTCTTCTATATAATTCTTTATTGACTCTGTTACATCTAACTTTTTTCCATGAATATTAAATTTCATAGTACCATCCTTTCTATAAATATTATATCATACTTTATAAGTAATTTATGTGAAAAAAATAAAAAAACTACTATACCAAAGCAGTTTTTATTTCAATTACATTTTTAGCTTGTAAACCTTTGTCAGTTCTAACTAAATCGAATTTGACATATTGACCTTCTACCAAAGTTTTATATCCTTCAGATAGAATTGCAGAATAATGAACAAAAATATCTTCTTGATCATTATACTCAATAAAGCCAAAACCTTTTTCATTATTGAACCATTTTACTTTTCCTGTAATCACAAACACATCTCCCTTCTAGTTTCTCTTACAAATTAATTATAGCATAATAAAAGGTATCTAAAGTTAATCATCATACAAAAAAATTCGACATAATTTTTACGCTGAACATAATTAATATTCTGTAATATAATTAGAAAAACATTCTAATTTTAACACAATTTGTATATTTGAAAAATAAATTTTGCTTGAAGTGTTAATTTATATGTTTGAAATCAAAAAAAGTGCAAACTAAAATAATGCATTTTTTTTGATTAAACTCTCTTTTCAAAAATTAAAACATTTTAAGTTTTAATTTTTTATTTTTAATATTATAATTTATTTGTTGAAGTAAGAAGGTATAATATGAAGAAAGTAATCATTACAAAATGTATAAATTATATAAAAAAATATACGAACTATGATGAAATAAAATTAAAAGAGATTGAATATGGATTAATCAGTATATATTTAACTATAAGTAAACTAATTGTTATTTTTGTATTATCAATATTTTTAGGTATTTTTGAGGAAATGATTTTATATATGATTATTTATAATATTCTTAGAATGCCTTCCTTTGGTTTACATGCTACAAAAAGTTGGATATGCCTATTAACCTCTACTATTTTATTTATAGGAATCCCATATATATGTACTTTTATAAATATCTCTATATATTTAAAAATTATAATAAGTATTTTAGGAATATGTTTAATGTTTAAAAATAGTCCTGCAGATACAAAAAAAAGACCTATTATAAATAAAAAAAGAAGAGAAATATATAAAACTATTTCTACTTTATTAGTTATAATATTTAGTTTTAGTTCAATCATTATAAAAGATAAATTTATAGCTAATTGCTTTATATTTTCAATTATAATGCAAAACCTTATGATTTCTCCAACAGTATATAAAATATTTAAATTACCTTATAATAATTATATAACATTTCTAAAAGAACACCCTGAATTTTCTAATTAATTTGGTTTAAACCTTAATAAGGTTTGAATATATAAAAGAATTGGAAGGAGGCTGTGATATGTTTTTTGCTAATTTACTAGCTGCTTTAGGATTAGGATCTGCTAATACTGGAAGCCAAGCATGCTGGTTCATGGTTTTAGATGAGCCAGAATGCCCTGAATCTTTAATAAAATAAAAAAGATTAATTATATTAAAATCCTCGTTACTTAGTTATAAGAAACGAGGATTTTATGTAAATTAATTTATTTATATAATAAAAGAAATTAAGAATATCATAAAAAACATTATATTTAAAATATTAAATGTCCATATTTATTACTATAACTATGAAGTTAAATCAAAATTATTATTAATTATTAAATTTAAGTAATTCTTTAATAATATAATTATGCAAACACTTCATTTATTATCTTTTTTTAAATTTATCTTCAATATTTGACTAAAAACAGTTTTTGAAATTTCTGTATCATTTTCAAAGCATTTATTATTATCAACTATCCTCTTTACCAATGGTAACCCATAACCATGACCATTTCCCTTAGTAGTATATCCACTTGAATAAATTTTGCTAATTTCAATATTACCACTATAATTATTACTAACTTTTATAATTATATTGTTTTCTTCAACATATAATGAAATTCCAATTTCTCCATTTTTAATATTTATAGTTTCTTCAATTGCATTATCGATAAATACTCCTATAATTTTACAAATATCAATTATAGTATTAGTATTTAACTCAATTAAATCAATAGTTCTTAAATTTTTATCAATATTTAAATTATATGATATATTGTTTTCTTTTATTTTTAATATTTCTGAATATATGGTTGCTCTAAGACCACCAGAAGGTATTACATTCATCTCAAATAACAACTTTTCATTATCCTCATATTTACACTGTATTAAAGAATCAATATATTCTGGAATTTTCTTTTCTTTATTTACTATCATAGTTCTAATAGTTAATAACAAATTTTTATTTTCGTGATTAGCAATCCTATAATTTGTCATCATTTTTTCGTATTCATTCAAACTATTTATTGCTATGTTGTATTTGTCTGAAACTTTATTATATTTGTTTTGCGTTCTTAATGAATATATAGCAATAGTAAAACAAACTATAATTATTAAAACATTGAAAATAACTAAATATTGAAATTTTATTGTATAATAAATAGTCATATCTGCTATATTTAGTATTATTACTAAAATTAAACATAAAGGCATTATTTGCATTTTTTTTAATTTGTCTGTTAGATCTAGCAACCATTTATATAATTTTGTAACCATTTTTGTCTTTGCAAAAATCATTGTAAATAATGATATAATAAAATTTGTTATTATTAATCCAAATGTAGTATCTAAAAAAGATTCAAAATTTTTATTTATTATTAAAAATAGTATCATTGCATAAATGTTTTCTATTATCATAACTATTAACTGATAGAGAATAGGAGTTATTATAGATTTTTGTAATGTTTCTTTGAATAAAAATTTAAAAAAGAACATAAAGATTACCGTCAATAAAAATATTCTAAAAAACTTATTTACTATTATATAATTATACATAGATATAATCATAATACAAAAAGAAGTAATATATAATTTATAATCTTTAAAGTTAATTTTTCTATTCAATAATTTATGCCAAACATATAATAATGAAATTATCATCATTAAATTTGTTATTATATTTGTTAATATTTTTATCACTTAACATATTCCCTTTCTATATTTATCGGAAAGCAGATCTATTGTTTCTCCATTATCGAAAGTTATTAGTCTCTTTGCTTTATCTATTTTAACTTTCCTATCAGAATTTACATAGCATGCCCTATGTGTTTGTATAAATCTATCATCCAATAATTCTATTATACTAGATAAAGATAGATTAACTTTAAATTCATTGTAGTCTGTTTTAATAATAGTCTTTCTCTCAAAACTATCTTTTGTTATATATAATATATCATTAATATTAATAGTATATAAGATATTTCTATCCATAAACCTAATTGTATTTTTTTTATTTAATAAATCTAGTGATTTTCCTAAAGCACTATATAATCTATTTTCACAATCATCAAATTTGTTTATAAAAGATAAAAACATTAAGTCATTTTTTAATATAATGTTACCTAGTTCTTCATGGGCGGTTAGAAATATAATAACACTATCAACATCTTTTCTTCTTATTTCTCTTGCGACATCTATTCCAGATTTTGTAGGTGTTTCTATATCGAGCAAATAAATTTTAAAAGGTAAATTACTATTCGCTTTATTATAAAAATTTATATTATAATCGCTAAAAACATAAATATTATTTTCTATATTATTTTTTTCCATAAAATTTTTTACAATATTTTTTATTTTAATTCTATCTTTCTCATTATCATCACAAATTATAATATTAATCATACAACAAATCAACTCCTAATATTTACTTTGTTAATACAATAAAATAATACCATAATTGCCCTTTATTTTCAATATTTATTAAGGTCATTAGATTATTTGTAAATAAAAAGAGGCTGCTAGTTTGCATCCTCCTCAACTAATTCTAAAATTACCATTAAAGCATCATCACCACGACGTTCAGAAAGTTTCAAAATTCTTGTATATCCTCCGTTACGATTTGCATAACGTAATGCAAGTTCATCAAAAACTTTTTTAACTGCAACTGTATCGTTGTGTAGAAAAGCTAATGCTTTTCTCCTTGCTACTAAAGAACCATCTTTACCATATGAAATTATCTTATCAACAAATTTACGAACCTCTTTAGCTCTTGTTTCTGTTGTTTCTATTCTTCCTTTCATAATTACATCTTTAGTTAAATTAGCAAGCATACTTCTTCTATGCTTATTAGTACGTCCTAATTTCCTATAAGCCATAATATTCCTCCTAACTATTAATCGTCTTCGCGGAATCTAAGCCCCATATCCTTAATCTTATCGATTACTTCTTTTAGAGACTTTTTACCTAAGTTACGTATTTTCATCATTTCAATTTCGGATTTAGCTGTTAAATCTCCTAATGTATTTATACCTGCTCTTTTTAAACAGTTGTAAGCTCTAACAGAAAAGTCCAAATCATCAATTGATGTTTCTAATTTTTTAAGTTTGCTATCTTCTTGTTTTGCATTCATTATTCCTGTAACATCCGCTATTTCACTTAAGTTAGTAATAATATTTAAATGTTCAATCATAATTTTAGCTGCAAGAGCCATAGCTTCTTCTGGTCTCATTGAACCATTTGTATATACTTCCATAATTAATTTATCATAGCTAGCGTCTTGTCCAACACGAGCATTTTCAACTTCGTAACTAATTCTATCAATTGGTGAATATAATGCATCAATTGGAATGAAGCCAATTTTTTGATTTTCAATATATTTTTTGTTTTCATTTGATGGTACATAACCACGTCCATTAGCAACTATAAATTCCATATCAAGTTTTCCACCTTTTGCTATTGTAGCTATTACTTGATCTTTATTTATAATTTCTACATCAGGATTTTCTTCTATATCTCCTGCTGTTACTACACCCTCTTTATCAGAATATAATTTTAAAGTTACTTCATCTTCTGTATTATTTTTTACAACTATATTTTTAAGATTTAATACGATTGTTGTTGCATCCTCCACAACACCTTCTATAGTTTGAAACTCATGCATGACACCATCTATTTTAACTGCAACTATTGCACTTCCTGGCATGCTTGATAACATAATTCTTCTAAGAGCATTACCTAATGTTGTTCCAAATCCTCTTTCAAGTGGTTCAAGTTCAAATTTACCAAAATTTTTATTTTCAACATATTCAGTTATTTTATACATTGGTTTTTCAAAATTTAACATAAATTCATTCCTCCTTCTTATCCACGTGGACGTTTTGGTGGACGACATCCATTATGTGGTATAGGTGTAACATCAGATATAGATGTAATTTCTAAACCTGCTGTTTGAAGTGAACGGATTGCTGTTTCCTTACCTGATCCTAAACCTTTTACATAAACTTCAACTTTTCTCATTCCCATATCATAAGCTGCTTTACCTGCTGCTTCAGCACTCATTCCAGCTGCGAATGGAGTTGACTTTTTACTTCCTTTAAAACCTAAAGTTCC
>CANPYQ010000067.1 GCA_947588865.1 uncultured Bacilli bacterium | reverse complement strand
ACTATTAAATTTATTTGCTTCAATAAATGAATCAAGTACTCCCGCGACATTATTGGGTAATGCTGTATTTATTATATTTTCAAATGATTCTATATTTATAGCAAGGCGTGTCGTAAGAACTCCTATTAATGTTAATATAGGAAATATTGATAATATTAGAAAAAACGCTATGTTTCCTGGTAGATATGTCATACTTGGTGAAGAAATTATACTAAATAGCTTTTTTATTTTTATTTTTATATTATTCATAGTATTAATTTTCTTTTATATGTATTAATCCTTTGGAAACTTCTTCTAATGCCTTACCAATATTTTTAGATGATTTATATTCATTTAATTGATAATAATCTTTATCATTCATTTCCTTAACTCTTTTAGAAACTATATTTACAAGTAAGAATTTAGATCCTACTTGATTAAGTAATTTATCTATAGATGGATATATCATTCATTCGCCTCCTATACTATTATCTAATAATAGAATATAATAGATTTTTTAAAACTTCAAGTTAAATCCATATATTTGACATTTTTTTACATTAGTTAACTATGTCTAATATAACTTTTGGTATTGTCTCTAATTCTTCATCTATCTTATAACACTCTAGTATTTCACTTATACTAATATCTTTATTATTTAAGTAAACTTTAACTAATTCTTCATCCTTTTCAACATAGTCTCCTATTTTTTTATTTAAAACTAAACCAACCTCATAATCAATTTTGTCGTCCAAAGTACTTCTTCCTGCTCCAATATTTTTAGCAATAGTGCCTAATTTATATGCATCTATTTTATTAATATATCCACTTTTGTCACTTTTTATCGAAAATACTTTGTCAGATACTTTGATGCTATCTAATTTACCACCTTGTGCTTCCACAAATTCTTCAAATTTTTTATACGCTTCTCCATTATTTAATTGTTTAAATAAAATATCTTTAGCTTCTTCATTTGAAATTTTTTTAACAGCCCCTATAATAATAGAACATATAGTAATTACTACCTCAAGTAAGTCACTTGGTCCATTACCTTTTAATGTGTCAATTGCTTCTTTTACTTCAAGTGAGTTACCTATAGAATAGCCTAAAGGTTCATCCATATTTGTTATAATACATATTGTAGGCTTCCTATATGCTTTTCCTATTTTAACCATTAATTTTGCAAGTTTTCTTGCATCATCTATATTTTTTATGAGTGCACCACTACCTACTGTTACATCTATCACTATTATGTCTGCACCACTTGCAAGTTTTTTAGACATAACACTAGATGCAATAAGAGGTATTGATTCAACTGTACCTGTAACATCTCTTAGAGCATATATTTTCTTATCTGCAGGTACTAATCCATCACTTTGACTGACAAGAGCTATATTTATATCATTTACTTGTTTTATAAAATCTTCTTCATCTAATGTTGTATTAAACCCTTCTATTGATTCTAATTTATCGATAGTTCCTCCTGTATGCCCTAATCCTCTGCCACTCATCTTAGCTATCTTTATTCCAAGTGATGCGAGCAATGGGGCAAGTACTAAAGTAACCTTATCTCCTACTCCTCCCGTTGAATGTTTATCAACTATTATTCCATCTATTTTCTTCAAATCAATTATATCGCCACTTTTAAGCATTATATCAGTTAAATCTATAGTCTCCCTATCATTCATACCGTTTAAAACTATGGCCATTAAAAGCGAACTCATTTGATAATCTTTAATAGAATCATCTAAATATCCATTTATGACAAATTCAATTTCATCACGTGTTAATTCCTGATTTATTCTTTTTTTATTTATTATGTCTATAATATTCATACCATCACCTATTATAAGTATATCACAAAATTTATTTTTTTTAAATTAAATTTATCTTAACTGTGTATTTACTATTTCCTCTGTATTTGTTAAATTGATCAAAATCGTCTTCACTATCATATGTAAATACAGTAAATTCTATTGGAGAAGTTATTTTATCAACATCAACTAAATAAATTTTTATGGATGAAAATATAGTATTTTCGTCTACATCTGACTTTTCTAAATGAGTGTAAAATACACCATTTTGCTGATTTATATCATCATATAAATAAATATAAAAATATGGTTCAAAAGCATATATTTCAGGTGAAAGAATTGTTTTTTCAATTTTTTCATTTCCAGAATAAAAGGAAAATGAAAATCCAATTTTATAGTTATCTATGTTTTTATATTCAAGATATGTCTTATTCCAATTATATTTTTGATCTCTACTCTCTAAATTTTCTACATTAGTATAGTATATACTAAAAAGTAAATCTTTGAAATTTTCCTTAGTTGTAGTATACTCTTTAACCAAAGAATAATCATTTTCATATATTCCAACTACTATTGGATTATCATCAACATATTTTTCTTCTACTTGTTCTTGTTTTATTACATCAGAATTTGTATTTTTAGGTTCTTTTTTATGATTATTACAACCTGAGACAAATATAATCAAAATTATTAATAGACTTAAATATTTCATAATACCACCTATTTTAGTATATCATAAATCTTTAAAAAGAAAAACAGATTTATCATCTGTCTTCTAATTTTTTACTAGATAAAAACGTAACTTTTTCTGCTATTACTTCTACAAATTGCTTGTGAGTTTGGTCTTCAAATTCGACATTTCTCGTTTGAATTCTTCCTTTAACGCCTACTAAATCTCCTTTTTTACAGTACTCTACCGTGCTCTCAGCTACTCCTTTCCATAAAACACATGAAATAAAGTCCGTATCATATTCTCCGTTAGAATTTTTAAAAGATCTAGGAACTGCTAAAGTTATATTTGATACCTTACCTTTTTCAGTATCCTTCAACTCTGGTTCTTGTACAATTCTTCCAACCAAAACTGCTTGATTAAGCACAATATTTTACCTCCTTTCAATCAAATAATAACATTTATAAATTTTATAATCAAATACAAGTTTTTCATAAATTGAAAATATATTTTGTTAGCTTTTTTATAATTTGCTTGTAGATTGTCAACTTTTACATTTTTAAAACTACAATTCATTAATTTAAGTAAAATTTAAAAAGACATTAAAATATATTTTTATGTCTTCTAAAAATAATCTTTAAGCAAAGCATTTAATTCTACAGCATATTCCATTGGCAACTCTTCTCTAAATCTGTCTATAAACCCCATAATAAGTAATTCTTTTGCTTTCTCCTCACTAATTCCTCTACTCATAAGATAAAAAAGCTTTTCACGGCTTATTTTAGATACTGTCGCTTCATGATTTATATTAGATGAATCATTACAAATTAGATTAACTGGTATCGTGTCACTTCTTGATATATCATCTAATAGGATTGTATCACATTTAACAATACTCCTAGAATTAATAGCATCTTTTGTTATTTTAACTTTACCTCTATATGTTGCATCTCCACCATTTGCAGCAATTGATTTGCTAATTATTTCACTTGTTGTATTCGGTGCAAGGTGAATCATGCGCGCGCCCGCATCTTGAATTTGACCATTGGACGCAACTGCGATTGATATACATCTCCCTTTTGAATATTTACCATTTAATATACATCCTGGATATTTCATATTTATTTTAGATCCTATATTGCCATCTATCCATTCCATTAAGCCATTTTCTTCAACAATAGCTCTTTTAGTAACTAAATTGTAAACATTATTAGACCAATTTTGTATTGTTGTATATCTACACTTAGAATTCTTTCCAACATATATTTCTACAACTGCTGCATGAAGAGAATCTTCTGAATATGTTGGAGCTGTACACCCCTCCATATAGTGTAAGTCAGAATTCTCATCAACTATTATTATAGTTCTTTCAAACTGACCCATATTAACACTATTTATTCTAAAATAACTTTGAAGTGGTCTATCCAATTTTGTATTAGGTGGGATATATATAAATGTTCCTCCACTCCATACAGCACCATTCAGTGCAGTATATTTATTCTCATCATACTTTACAAGTTTATTAAAATATTTTTTAAATAACTCTGGATACTTTTTTAATGCTGTATCTGTATCGCAAAATATTATGTTTTTTTCCGTTAATTCACTTAACATATTATGATATACAGATTCGCTTTCATATTGAGCACCTATTCCAGCCAAATATTTTTGCTCTGCTTCTATAATACCTAATTTATTAAATGTATCTTTAACATTTTTTGGAACTTTTTCCCAATCATTTTCATTTTTTCCTACTTTTTTATAATAATTTATATCATTAAAATTTATTTTCAATTCAGGACCAAACGATGGATTTGATAATTCTTCAAATTTAAGATAAGAATTGATTCTAAAATCTCTCATCCAATTAGGTTCTTTTTTTAATTTTGATATTTCTATAACCTTAGATTTATCTAAACCTTTATTTCTCATACAATCACCTATATAGTATTATACTAAATATTTTTACAAATAAAAAGAAGAAAAAGTAATTAATTACTTTTCCTAACTTTTTTCTTTATTATTTTTAATTGTTCATTACCAGTTTTAGTTATCAAATTTAAATATTCATCATTACTTAAAACTTCATTTCCATTTTCAAATTTTCCACCAGCTTTTAATTTTTTTATAATGTCTAAAGCCTTGGAAAAAGTTATATTATCTGGTCCATTTGACTGCTCAGGGAATGCAGCATACCTCTCACCATTTTTAATTTGAGTAATATAATCACTTAAAATGTATAAACCACTTAATGTTTCTAAATAATCATATTTCAATCCATGCAAAATATCTACCGCAATTTTTTTATCTGTATCTAAAACACAAAATCTCATAGGGTATCCTTCGCGTTGTACTACGAAATTTTCCTTTGAAAAATCAAAAGGGCAAATATACATAGATTTAATTAAAAATCTTTTATTTTCATTATTCATAATCAATTCCTTCTTTCTACTACCTGCTTAACCCCACTCCAGGTTAAAAGTGCACAATTTTTCCTATTAGGTTGTTTAGATATGTCGCTGTATACTATAGCCTCACCCAAGATATCTTTATCATATTCTTTTTCATTTATCATATTTTCAAAATTATCTATCACTTTCAATGCATCATTTATATTTTTACCAATTAAAGAATTAATCATTATAGAAGTAGAACTAGTACATATTGCACAAGCTTCTCCATCAAATCTAATATCTTCTATTATATCACCTTTTATTTTAATTTGAAGATCTATTTGATCAATACAACTCTTACTATTAGTATTAATATTTATGTATGAATTATCATTTACAAGTCCCCTATTTTTAGGATTTTGATAATTTTGTAATATTATTGTTCTTTTAATTTCCGAATTCATCTCCATCACGGTGATATTATAATATATTTTAAAAAAAAATGCAAATATGCATTATTTTTCTTTTAATGAATATATTTTTAATGTAGAAAGGATGAAGAATCATGGAAACACTTAAAGTAGGAACTAAGTCAAATCCTAATTCAGTTGCTGGAGCACTTGCAAATGTATTTAGAGAAAAAGGAAGCGTAGAAATACAAGCAATAGGTGCTGGAGCATTAAATCAAGCAATTAAAGCAATTGCAATAGCGAGAGGATTTGTAGCTCCAAGTGGGAAAAATTTAGTCTGCATTCCAGCCTTTACTGATATAGTGATTGATGGTGATGAAAGAACTGCTATAAAATTAATTGTGGAAGCTAAATAAATTCTCAAAAATGTAAACAAACCCGCAGATTTTTCTAAGGGTTTTTATATATGAATTTTTATGAAAAAATTTCATATTGTCAGATCTAAAATATATTTTTAAATATAATATAGATTTATAAAAAATTAGTTTTTTAACTGAAAGAGTAAATGTAATTGTATTTTACTCACAAATTACATTTACTTTTTCATCTCACGATTAGCACATTTCTAAAAATTTTTTCAAAAAATATTGACATTAACTAACTTTAATAGTATAATCTTAATTGTCTACGAATTGCGGGTGTAGTTCAATGGTAGAACTCCAGCCTTCCAAGCTGATAACGTGGGTCCGATTCCCATCA
>CANPYQ010000066.1 GCA_947588865.1 uncultured Bacilli bacterium | reverse complement strand
GTACGAGCCTCCACATCCCAGTTGATAATTCTTTTCCCTTGATAAATCCAGCCTTTTCGATACAAACTGATAAAAACATGATTGACCGCTTTGCTTAAACCCTCATCGAGAGTAAAGCGTTCTTTGGTATAATCCAAGGACAACCCCAAAGCCGCCCACTGCTCATGGATTTTCAAAGCATATTCTTTTTTCCAACTCCACGCAACTTCCAAAAATTTTTCCCGGCCCAAATCATATCTCGATATTCCCTGAGCTTTTAATTTTTCGTCTACTTTGGCTTGCGTGGCAATCCCGGCATGATCCATTCCCGGAAGCCATAAAGCGTCGTAGCCCTGCATTCTTTTTCTCCGGATGATAATATCCTGAATGGAAGTATCATAAGCATGTCCCAAATGGAGTTTACCTGTTACATTAGGTGGAGGTATAACTATTGTATAAGGCTTTTTATTTAAATCTCCAGATTCGAAATAACCTTTATTCTTCCAAATTTCATATTTGCCTTTTTCTACTTCCTTATGATTATATTTTTTATCTAACATAATATCTACCTTCCCTTTATTTTATTTTCTCTTTATTAAATTTTCAATTCTTTTTAAAATATTCAAAATAACATTTTAAAATGATAGTTTTTTATTTCAAAATTATAACGTATTGCTAAATTTACATAAAAAACTCACAATCCTATAAGGACGTGAGTTTTGACGTGGTACCACCTTAATTTATGCATAACGCACCTTAATAATATAACGGTTCCACCGGAATACCCTATTTACTTAGGCATTCGCTCACTTGCTACCTTCAATTACTTTAAATACTAGTTTGCACCAAATACTAGCTCTCTTGAATTCAAATATAATCTACTCCTCAAGTTCAACACTTTTTCATTATTATAAAACATAATTTATCATATTTCAATAGTTTTATGAAATATTATCCTTTTTTAAAGTTATTACTGGGCGTATTTTAAAAAGACAATATACACAATATGGAGCATCAGAATCTATAGATGGAGATGAAATCCCTCCATCTATGCCAAAAGCATTACTAAAAGTACCTTCTACATCAGATAACCAATATCCATCATAAACTCCCGTATTTATCCCTAAATACGATGGGCAATTATATCCATATTCACCACATAAACTACTAGCCTCAGTATAACTTAACATTCTCGCCTTTACATTTTCAACTTCAATGGGCCCATATGAACTATTGTATGATGTTAATGTATAACTAAAATTTGGTATATTTTTCCATCCTGATGTTGCTTCTTTTAAAGATTTTAAAGCCGTTAGTGGCCCTTTTGAACCATCAGGATAACTATTTGTACCTCCTAAAGCTTTATAATCTTCATTACTAATCCACTCTGTTAATAAATCTGGGATTCCATATTCAGTACACACACCATCGCTAGGTTCCCCAAGAAATGACAAACATTGATACTCTCCTTTTAAATTTGTATCCATTATTAGATTTATATTATCCCCATCACTTGATACTACAAAGAAATGATATTTATTTACTCTATCTACATTACATATGTATTCGTCTCCTGCTTTATATTCTCCTGTTGGAATATTTCCTACTAATGTTTCTCCATTTTTTGTTACTGTTTCTTCTGTTACCCCTTCACATATAATTTTTGATGATGAATTATCATTTGATAACTTATTTACAATTTCATTTTTTTTCTTATCAAGTATTAACTTTCTATTTCCTAAAATAGACAATGTAACTGTTATTAAAATTATACACATAACTAATATTAAATACATGATAGAAGATACTGCAAATCCCTTATTATTAAATCTCATATAATCACCTTTTATATTCTAAAACAATTATATATTATTATTTTAAATAATTCAAGTCATTAATTTTTACATTACTAATCCTTATATAATCTAATAAAATTTTATAAAAACAGTTGTATCTTTTATTTTAAAATCTTTGCTTTTGTAAAAATAATGTGCATCTCTTCTATGATTTCCTGATGTAAGCTCTAAATAACATATATTATTTTCTTTAACCATTTCATCTATCTTATCAAATAATTTAGTTGCATATCCTTTTCTTCTATATTCTTTCAATACCCCTAAATAGCCTATATAATAATACTTTTGATTTTTTATATATTCAAATCTTTCCTCTAACATTGCGGATGCAATTATTTTATTATCATTTTTTATAATTAATACTTTATTTTTTCTAATTAATTTCTCTATGATTTCAATATTTGCATCATAATCAAATACTCTTTTAATGAATTCTACATAATTTACTATATCTTTCTTTTTTAAAAATTCAACCTCTTTATACATAATTACCTCTCTATAAATATTTTTCTTGTAACAAAATTATATACCATAACGATACCTGTTGAAAATAGTTTTGATATCATATAATGGATATTCACTAGATTAACCATCATATACATGATAATTTCATTGATTATAAGTCCAATAATACTAAGTATTATAAATATTATAAATTCTTTTACACCTTGCTTTTTATTTACATCAAATACCCATTTAATGCTCATTATATAATTAACTATTACTGATACTGTAAATGAAATTATAGCTGATATCAAATAATATATACCAATAAATTCAGTTAGTATATATAAAAGTCCATAATCTATCAAAAATGCAACTACACCGACTACACCAAATTTAAGTATTTGTTTAACTAATCTATTATCTAAAATCTTACTCATTTTTTTGCCTCATCAAATTTAAATATAATTCATATAATTGTCTATTCTTTTTCACTATAACCTGTAAAATTAATCCAGTTATCCAAAGAAGAATTGAAAGTGTCAAAACTACTCCTGATACTATTAAACTTGGAAATCTAGGAACTAAACCTGTTTTAAAATATTCTATAAAAACTGGTATACCAAGAATCATAGATATTACTAAGAAAATAATAGAAAATATATTGAAGAATGCACAAGGCTTGTACTCTTTAAATAATGTAGCTATAGTTTTTAAAACTTTTAATCCATCACTATATGTATTAAGTTTGGAAAATGATCCATTTGGTCTATCTCTATAAGTAACTGGAATTTCTTTTATTTTATAATTTTTATCTACTGCATGGATAGTCATCTCTGTTTCAATTTCAAATCCTTTTGAAAGGACTGGAAATCCTTTTACGAAATCATAACTAAAAGCTCTATAACCTGTCATTATATCTTTAATATTATTTTTAAAAAGTTTATTAATTAAAAATCTTACCACTTTATTTCCAAAGTTGTGAAAAGGTCTTTTATTTTCAGTAAAATAAGTACTCGAAAGTCTATCTCCTATTACCATATCAGCTTTACCATCCAATACCAAATTACACATTTCCTTTGCAAATTCAGGAGGGTATGTATCATCACCATCTATCATAAGATAACAATCTGCCTCTATTTCGCGAAACATAGTTCTAATTACATTCCCTTTACCTTGTCTATATTCATATTTTACGATTGCACCAGATTTTCTTGCAATTTCATCAGTACCATCAGTCGAATTATTATCATATACAAATATATCTGCATGAGGTAATGCTTTTTTATAATCTTTAACAACTTTTTCTATAGTTTTAGATTCATTGTAACAAGGTATTAAGACTGCAATTCTACTTCTTTTCATCTAACTCACTCCTTTTAATATAATCTATAAATAACGCTATAATCACTGGCATACTAAATATATAAGGCATTGCATATCTAAAATATGTATTTACAGGAGATGCGACACAAACCAAAAGCACTATAAAACTTGGAAGTAAAAATATTATACCTCTATACTTTTTCTTGCTTATCAAATATGTAGTAAGTAAGAATAATATCCAAGTATTAAATCCTATATTAGATATTAATCCTACAACTGGAATAAATGGAAAATTTACACCATAATCAATTAATAATTTTCTTGAACTACTTAACTTGTTATAATGATAATCAAATCCATCCTTAACTATTCTCTTATCAAAATCATGATATATATACCAATTTAATTTTAATGGATAAAAATATCCATAGACATTGTTTATAGTTGCATCCATGTAAACTACTGGATCCTTAGATAAATCTTTAAGCCAATATTTAAAATATATTTTTAAATCATCAATTGTCGTGTATTTGTTGAATTTATTCTTCACAGGATCACTTATTTCTGGTTTATATCTTTTAGCTAAATCGGACATATCCAAAACTTTGTCATATATTTCATATTCCTTAGGATCCAAATCGTTATATTTAACATATCTAGCTGTCTGTTGAAATGGGATTGAAAGTACCTCTCTAATACTTCCGCTAGTTATTTTAAAGCTAGGTAATATTATTTTATTGTATGAATAATTAAAAGCAAAGAACAATATAAATACAATTAATAATTTCTTTAAATTTTTTTTATTTGTTAATACTACAAATGGGAAACTAAGTAACACTATATAAAATCCATTATTTCTAAATAAAATAATAAATATTAATAGTAGAATTATACCTATTAAATGTTTTAGTTTTAAAGTAATATTTCTATTTTTAATTAAATGATAAACTAAAATAGTATATAGTACTATTAGTGATGAAAAGATTGTATCCTTTACAGCACTAATTGCATAAAAGGCAAACATTGGAACAAGACCATATATTGAAAGTACTACAATTCTGTATATATATGATATTTTAATTTTCTTCATATAAGATATTGTAAATGATAAAACACTAGATAATATTAATATCTGAATTAGACTATATATAAACAATCCAAAATTGTCGTTTCCAATAATGTTTCCTAGTTTTAGACAACTACCAAGTAAAAGAGTATGCAATACGGGATGATGATTTGTTATTATAACACTAGGATCTATTAAAACAGAATAATTTGAATACTTATTTGGTATACCAAAGTATTGTTTTATCTGATAACTAGGATCAGGAGACAATATTATAGGATAAAAAGATATTATATATGGTAACCAAAGCATAAGTATCACTATAATACTTACTATAAATGGATGTCTATCAAAAAAACTAATTAATCTATTTGCTTTTTTATTTTCATCTATTTTGTAACTATCTATAAATTTAAAAATAAGTAAAATAATACCACGAGCTAGTATAAATAATCCTACTAGAGTTAACAAACTAATAATATAATTATTAAATACTAAACTAGCATTTCCAATTTTCATATAACTATTACCAAATAAAATTAGTAATGAATATATTAAACTAAGCACGCTTACATGTATATTTTTTCTAATATCAAATATATTCTTTAAAATTTTCATAACATCACATATTTATTATACTATTTTAAACATTAAATGTAAATTTAAAAATAAAGTTTAATAAAAAGAACATAATTTTTATGTTCCAATATATCTATTTTTAAATTAAACGCAAATAAACTCTTTATAAATATTATGTTACCAATATACTTGCAATACTTTAATATACATCTATAAATTTATTCTAACAGAATTAACTCCTATATCAAAGAAATTTTCCTTTAGATTTCTTCTTTTAAAATTGTAAATATACATTACATTATCTTTTAATTTTATTTTATACTTATTTTTAAATCTATCTATTAAGTATCCATCAAGTTTATCATATTTTTTTAACATATTATATTTACAAACCATTACCTCCTCATTTGCTTCAATTATTACTTCTAAATTAGGATAGGAATTATATCTATTTAAATAACACTCTACTAAATATTTAATTTGTTTGTAATTTAACTCATAAGATAAAGTTATCTTTTTAACTCCAATGCTATGAAGAAAGGCAACACTATATGAATTAGTTACATTAAGTGAAAAATCAGTATCAACATTTTTATATTTATAAACACTACCTAATTCCCCTACTAGTAATTTTATATTATAATCTTTTAAATTTTCTAATACTCTGCTTAATTTTAATACGCATTTTTTATCTTTTATCTTATCGTATAATTTTTCACTGTCCACATAAATAGTATCAAAATTATCTTTAACACTTAAATATTGTTCGAAAGTATCTATTAAAACACACCTTTTACTTTCTCTTTTGAAATTATCTACAGATATATTATATTCACATTTTTTATAATTTGATTTATATAATCTTTTGAAATTTAAAATATCTATCACTTTTCTTCTGAGTTCATTTAACACACTCACACTAACAAATATATT
>CANPYQ010000065.1 GCA_947588865.1 uncultured Bacilli bacterium | reverse complement strand
CCACAATTAATTGATTATGTAACTACTAAAGGAGCTATTGTTGGATTTACAAGAGCTTTAGCTAGAAATTTAGCTTTAAAAAATATTAGAGTAAATGCAATTGCTCCAGGATATTATTGGACTCCACTTCAACCTGCTTGTTGGGTAAAAGAAAAAATTCCATCTCTAGGTGCTGATGCGGCTATGGCTAGAATGGCAATGCCTTACGAACTTGCTCCAACTTTTGTATTTTTAGCATCAAATGATTCAAGTTATGTAACAGGTCAAGTACTTCATAATAATGGTGGCCAAGTAATGGGTTAAAACAAAAACTACACATTAAGTGTAGCTTTTTTTATTCCAAATTATTTTATATCATACATTAAATCATCATAAGAAACTTTTTTATCTAATGCACCATAATCAATCATAATATCTTGCAAATGATCAAATGATTCTTTACTAAATTTAGTTGTAGAAGGCCATGTATCAGCTTCTCTATATCTTTTTACTGCACTCTCTAAATCATTTAATGAAGTATCAGGAAACTGTTTTAATATAGTTTGAGCTACTTCTTTATCAGTATGATTTTTAACATAGTCTAAACCTTTTTGAATAGCTTTATCAAAGTTTTTAATTAATTCTTTATTTTTTTCAATGTAACTTCCTCTAGCAGAATAAGATGTATATGGTACAACTCCACCAAGTTCTCCAACTGATGCTACTACGTGACCATAACCTTGTTGTTCAACTTCAGTTGCATTTGGTTCTCTTAATGCAACAATAAGAAGTCACTAATATTTGTCTTTTTTGAAACAAAAGTATAATATTGACAAAGAAAAATATTAAATAGTATAATACAGTTAAATATTATTGACAGGAGGCTTTAAGTTTTATGGAAAAACAAACACTTGACGTTATGGCGGACAGATTAACAGAAAGAATGAAAGACATTAATAATTGGATAAAAAACAATCCAAATACAGATCCTAATTTTTATGAAATAATGGATTGTAGAGTAGAATTAGGTAAGTTATTATCATATATGGATCAGTATTATGAAGAGAATGGTTATCCAGAAAAGAAAAATGATGATGGTACAAACTCTTTATATACACATTATGAAATTTTTAAGTTTGATGAACATGTAAAGAAAGCGCATGATGAATTAGATGAAATGATTAATTTAAGAGGTTCAGAAATAGCGAAAGTATTAAAAGATATCCCCGAAATATACAATATGTGGCAAGAAATAGGCTATCGTACTGAAATAGCAGAATATAATGATCCAAAAGATAATATGTCTGAAATAAAAAAGAAAATTCTTTGTAAAAGTGTAAGCATCCCATTTTATATTTGGCAAGAAAAAAGGAAAAATCCTGACTTTCAATATGATAATACTGTTGAATATGATGAATTAAAAGAAATGTATGATTTATATAGTGAACAAGTAGGAAATCAAACAATAAATGAACATAAAGACGGAAGTTTTTATACAGGGCCACAATTTGGTGAAGAAATTGAAAATTTAATTGATTTTATTGAAAAATCTTATAAGTATAGTACAAAATATGGTGACGATGGAGCAAAAATAAGATAATCTTAAATAATATAAATTAAATGAGTTCTAATGAAGTAAAAAAATTTCATTAGACTCTTTTTTTTAGAAAAATGTTTACGATGATAAATTTTTCTTAACGTATTATTTTGTTACTTATCTCATAATTTAAAATAGAGGAGAATTTATATGAATTTTAATGATTTTACTAAAATGGCAGGAGTAAAAAATAAAAATAAAGAAATAATTTTGGAAATTGCTCTCAGTCTAAATAAAGAATTATTTAATGAAAATAAAATATCTTATAAAATATTTAAATATACAGAAGATAATATATTAAATAAATTAAATGAATTAAAAAAATTATATTTTCAGTGATAAAAATCTAATATATAAAAAATAAAATTGGAAAGGAGAAAAAAAGTTGGATTTATATACTGTTCGAAAGAAACTAAATATGGGAATACCACTTACAAGTATAAAACTTAGAGTAACAGATTATGCAAGAGTATCAACAGATACTCGTGAACAAAAAAAATCCCCTCAAAATCAAGTAGAACATTTTGAACAATATATAAAAGAGAGAAAAGATTGGATTTATGTTCCAGGATATGTAGATGATGGAATTACTGGTACTAGTGATATTAAAAGAGATAATTTTATGAGAATGATTGAAGATGCAAGAACTAATAAATTTGATTTGATTGTTACTAAAGAAATTTCTAGATTTTCAAGAAATACTCTTGATAGTATAAAGTATACTAGAGAACTTTTATCTTATGGAGTAGCTGTTTTATTTGTAAATGATAATATTAATACTGCAATGCCTGATTCAGAACTAAGACTTACCATAATGGCTTCGATGGCACAAGATGAAATAAGACGTTTATCTGAACGTGTTAAGTTTGGAATGAATAGAGCAATAGAACGTGGTGAAATACTTGGAAATGATATGTTATATGGTTATAAAAAAGATAAAAATGCGGGAATTCTTAATATTGTTGAAGAAGAAGCAAAAATAGTAAGAAAAATTTATGAATTATATGCAATAGAAAAATTAACTCTTTCTAAAATTTCAAAGATTTTAAACAATGAAGGATTAAAAACTTATAAAAATAAAAAATGGTGTATTTCCACAATTTCTAGAATGATTGAAAATCCTAAATATAAAGGTTACTATTGTGCTAGAAAATCGGAGATTGTAGATTACATGACAAAAAAAATAAAACACTTTGAAAAAGATGATTGGGTTATCTATGAGGATAAAACAAGAATTCCCCCAATTGTTGATGAAAAACTGTGGGAAAGAGCTAATATTCGTTTAATGACAAGGAAAAAATCATTTAAGATTCGAAAAGTAAATAAAAATATTTATAAAAATAGATATTTATATAGTGCTAAAATTTACTGTGCAGAGCATAATACTATTTTTCATAGAAGAGAGTTTAGAAAAAATAAAAAAGATATTACTTGGGTTTGTTCAGAATATTTAAAAAATGGAAAAACTACTTGTGATTCACCTAATATTAGAGAATCAGAATTAGATGTTATTTTTAAAGATTTGATATCTAAATTACAAATTGATTTTAATAAAGTTATAGGAATCCTTATGAATTATTATAAGCATTTAGAAATAGATACTGGAATTGATGACAAAATAGAACAACTAGAAAAAGAAATAGAAGAAATTCATTTTAAAAAAGATAAAATACTTGAACTTAGTCTGCAGGGTAGTTTAACAAATTCTGAATTTTACGAAAGAAATAACTTATTTAATGAAAAATTAAAAAAACTTAAACCTATTTTAAATAATTTAAAACAAGAAAAAGAAAAACTAAAAAATTCAAGCAATTTAATAGAAAAACTTTCAAATATGATAAAACACAAAATTAATTCTAAATCTACAATTAGCAAAGCAATTAGTTTATTACTCGATCATATTATAGTTTCAAAAATCAATAAAGATAAGAATAATATGGAATTAAATATATTTTTATCATATAAAGGTAATGATGAACAGGAACAAGAACAACTGCAACCAATTATAAGAAATAATTATGAATTTAAAAGAGGCTATGATACTAAAGGAACTAAACGCTATAAAGTCTATTATCAAGTGAATTGTTATTTTTGTCTATAAAGTAGACTTATAATTTAATGTTAAAGTGACTTCATTCTTTTACACTATCCTCAAATAATGCAACAAAGTCACCTTGCCCTCCAATAAATGCTCCACTCATTGCAGCAAAAGCAACAGAAGTATCAATATCTACATCATTTTTAGGATCAATACCATTTTGTTTTAGAGCATATTCTAATGTCATTTCAGGCATACCACCTGTTCGTTACATAAGTTATAACAAAATATATCAAATTAAAGTTTAAACTTATAAAATATTTCCACTTTCTTATCTTCACTAAAGGTTATTTTGTCAATTAAACTAGCAATTAACTTTCTATTAGGATTTTTTAAAGATAAAAATTCCTCCACTTTATTTAAAAAAAATTCTCCATTATTTTCTAAATTATCATTATTTAATGAATTAAATTTTTTTACCAATCTATCTTTATCTTTGTTTAATCCATTAATTATATTGTTATATTTCAAAATCATTCTATTATACATATCCAAATCTATATTACCACAGAGTTTATCATTATAAATTTCATCTTTGTAATTTAAAAAGGTATCTATTTTTTTATTTAAAATATTTATATTTTTTTTTGTATTTAATTTTACATCATATTGTTTTTTTATATCCTCTAATTTTAATATTAATTTATTTTTATTAAGGTAACTATTAAATATTTCTTTTATTTTATTTATAATTAAATCTTCCAATTTTTTATAATTGCAAGTATGAGGAGTACATAAACCATATTTACTATTTTTAGTATAATAATTACAATGACAATATAATCTTTTTCCATCCATACTTCTTGTAAAACCAATAGTATGTCCACATTCTTTACAAAAAATAAATCCTGTAAATAATTGGGTATTATCTTTTACTTTTCTTTTCCTATTTTTACCTAATAAAGTTTGAACAATATCAAATATATCTTTATCAATTATTGGTTTATGGGTATTTTCAACAATAATCCATTCTTCTTTAGGAACTCTAATTTCTTTCTTTGACTTATAATTAATTTTCTTTCTTTTTCCTTGTGTTAAATTACCAATATAAGTAGGATTTTTTAACATTTCTTCAATAGTTCTTGCACACCAAAATTTATATGTAGTTAATTTTTCATTTCTATTTATGTTGGCATAAACACTAGGAGTTGGTATTCCTTCCTGTGTAAAAATATTAGCTATTTGATATGGCGTTTTTCCTTCTAGAGCTAAATTAAACATCCTTTCTACAATAGGTTTTACCTTTTCATCCACTATTAATTTATGTTTATCATTAGGATCCCTCTTATAACCATATACACCTTTCCACCCAGTATATTGTCCTTTTTCCTTTTTCTCTTTCATTATTTTTCTTATTTTCTTAGAAGTTTCTTTAATATAAAAGTCATTAAATACCAACTTAAATTGTAACATTTCTAATCCCGGTGTTTCATATAAAGTATCTATATCATCATTAATTGCAATATATCTAATATTTTTCTCTGGGAAAATTTTTTCAATATATTCACCCATAGAAATATAATCTCTTCCCATCCTTGATAAATCTTTTGTAATTATAGTATTAATTAGACCATTATCAATATCTTCCATTAGCTTATTCCACCCAGGTCTATCAAAATTACCACCAGAATATCCATCATCTGTATATTCTTTTTTAAATATAATATTTTCTTTTGTAGAACTTAAGAAATCATTTATTAATATACTTTGATTTATAATACTTTCACTTTCTAAATTATCTCCATCCTCCCTAGATAGTCGCCTATAAGTTCCAGCTTTATATATCTTATTACCTTTCATTATTCTCCTTTCAATATTTTTTACTTTTAGTTATATTTATTTTTATTTAAATATTTTAAGTTCAAAGCAATAATCTATTATTAATTTTTCTATTAATTGATCTAATGATTTCCCATCTTCATTAAATATATTTACTATTTTCATATACACACTCCTAATTTTAATGATTTTTGTTTTCTATACTATAAAATATTCAATATTTTAGTTATTAATACTTATTTAAAAAAAAGTATCTTTCTATTAGATACTTTTTAATCATTAAAAATATATTACAATTTATAAATTTTTTTGTATTAATTTTTATCTATTTTATAATTTTTTTATATGTCTCATTAGTAATTAAAGGATATGAGTATAAAATTTTATATTTTTGATAATAGTATTGCATTGTTGGATAAGATTCGTTAGGTATCTCATCTAATGATATAATTTTATTTTGTTTATACTTTTTCTCAACTAAAATTTTCAAATATTGATCTTTTTTCCATTCTCTAATGTAGTTAACATTTAAATTAGTAAAAAATGATAAACCTGCAACTAATACAATTATCAAATAAATATATCTTTTATATTTTATCATCGTAAATAAATCTATAAAATCAAATAATGATATAATATAAATAGAAAAAAACGAAATTACAGTTCTCCCCGTTGGTAAATCAAATGGAAAAATAATTTTACAAGCCAAAAGGATTATATAAATAAATACAACCATATAAAATAATGAATTATAATTTAT
>CANPYQ010000064.1 GCA_947588865.1 uncultured Bacilli bacterium | reverse complement strand
ATTATAAAAATCGTGCATTTAGTTATAAATTTAATAATTTTTACAACTGCGAGAATTATCTTTTTAATTCAACGATTATTCTCTGTAAAATATAATTTCTTATAAACTGATGAATTTTTTAGCAATTCTGTATGTGAGCCACTACTTACTAATTTACCTTTGTCTATGACATTTATTATATCTGAATCTATTATTGTAGATAATCTGTGAGCAATTATTACAACAGTATGATTTTTAACTAAACTATCAATTGTTTTCTTTATATATTCTTGAGACTCATTATCAAGGGCACTTGTCGCTTCATCAAAAAGTATGACTTTAGTATTTAAAAGTAAAGTCCTAGCAATTGCAATTCTTTGCTTTTGACCTCCTGATAGATTTACACCACCTTCACCTATTATAGTTTCATACTTTCTAGGCAAAGATTCTATATAATCATCAATGTAAGCATCCTTACAAACTTTTTTTATTTCCTCAAGAGTAACATCACTTTTAATTAATTTAAAATTATCTATAATGGATAAATTGAATAAAAATGGATCTTGTCTTATTATAGCAATATTTTTTCTTAAACTTTCTTCAGTTAAAGTTTTTATATCTATACCATCAAAGGTTATAATACCACTATTTGGATCAAAAAACCTAAGTAGCAAATTAAAAATAGTCGATTTACCATTCCCACTCCTACCTACTATTGCAATTTTCTTATTAGGTTCTATTTTTAAATTCAAGTTATTTAAAGTATTATTCTCGTCATCTCTATACTTAAATGAAACATTTTTAAATTCAATTATACCTTTAGCATTTTCTAAATTAAATTCGCCAAATTTTTCATCACTATATAATCTGTTATTTATAATTTCATCTATTCTTTTCAATGATACTTTTACCTTATTATAATTTACACCGAAATCACTTATAGATTCTACTACCTCATCTATTCTCCATATATAATTGCTTATAATTATTGCAGTTGTATATGACATTTTTCCATTTACAACGAAATAACCACAACTAAATAATATAATGAATTGAAGAATATAATAGATAAAATTATTAATATTGTTATAATTAATTTCGTATTTTCTTATTTTTCTATTATCTTTAAATAATTCATCTATGTTTAAAAACACTCTATTTTCAATGTTATTTTTTATTCCAAGAGCCTTTATTTCTCTTATACCTGTTATATTTTCAGTTACTTCTTTTACATACCTATCAGATTTCTTTTTAATTCTTTCTTGTGTACTCTTAATTTTAGGAAAATAATTATAAGAAATATACCCCATTATAATGGCAAATATAAGTATTTCAATACCTACTAGTACCGACGACATAAAGGCTATTATTATACACGCCAATACTGTCAAACTTTTACATATCATTCTAATTAACTTAGACAAAAGTTCAATAACTCTTTCTGGGTCAGATGACATTCTATTTATAAACTCGCCAACACCTATTTCCTCATGTGCAATACAAGGTAAATCCACAACTTTTTTATATAAATCTTTTATTACATTTTTGTTAAATTTTATTTCTAGATAATTATATATATATTCTCTTGGTATAGATAGTATTGAATAAAAAATAATATATATTGCACTCCAAATTGATAGGGATAATATAAAATTAGAAAAATCCCTAACTACTAAATATTCTAAAGCTTTGCCCCAAAAAAAGACTGCACCTAAAGTTGGAATATAAGACATAAGAACTAAAAAAATATACATAAATAATCTAAGTTTTTCATTTCTTAAATATAACCACAGTATTTTAAAATTAGACTTCTTCATATAAACACCCACCAACATTATAACATACATTACAGTGTTTTAAAAATTAAAAATGTTGTATTTAATTGAATATTTTAGTAAAATATAATTGTAGAGGTAAATATGAAAAAATGAATTTAGTCCAAGGCTTTTTAATTTTTATGCATACCTTGGACAAAAAAGAAAGGAATGAAACTTAATATGGAAATAGTAAATATTGAAGATAATTTTAATGAAGAAGTTACTGAAAGTAAAGGAAAAACAATAGTAGATTTTTGGGCTCCTTGGTGTGGACCTTGTAAAATGTTTGGCCCTATTTTTGAAAATGCATCAAATACACATAATAATATAAAGTTCTGCAAATTAAATGTAGACAAAGATAGTGAAAATATTTCTAGGGAGTTTGCAGTTATGTCTATTCCAACTATAATACTTTTTGAAAACGGAAAAGAAATTAGAAGAAATATTGGTTTTTTAAGCGAAGATGACCTAAATGCTTTCTTGGAGGATAAATAATGTATGATATCATAATTATAGGCTGTGGACCCGCTGGTATGACAGCTGGAATATATGCCAGCATAGCTAAAAAGAAAATATTGATACTTGAAAAAGAAATTTACGGTGGCCAAATAGTAAATGCAAATAAAATTAAAAATTATCCTGGTTTTGAGGAAATCACTGGATTTGATTATGCCACAAAGCTTTACAATCAACTAAAAAATTATAACCCTGAGATCAAATTTGAAGAAGTGATAGAGGTTAACGATAATGGAGAAACAAAACAAATAAAAACTAAAAAAAGTAATTATATTGCAAAATCAGTAATAATTGCAACAGGCTCAAAAAACAAAAAATTGGGTCTTAGTAATGAAGATAAATTACTTGGAAAGGGCATTTCCTACTGTGCTACTTGTGATGGTGCTTTTTATAAAGACAAAGTCGTAGCAATTACCGGTGGAGGTAACACAGCTATAGATGATGCACTTTATTTAAGCAATATTGTAAAAGAAATTTTCGTCATATACAGACAAAAAAGTTTTAAGACTGAATCTATAAACATAGATGAATTAAGAAAGAAGAAAAATGTCAAAATTATATTGAATTCTAATATAACTGATATAAAAGGTAAAGATAAGTTAGAAAGTATTGTTATAAAAAATAACGATACTGAAGAAAAAAATGAATTACATATAGACGGGCTTTTTATAGCCATTGGTCATATTCCGGTATCTGGTATTTTTAAAAACATAATAAATATAGACGAAAAAGGATACATAAATTCAGACGAAACATGCAAAACTAATTTAAATGGGATATTTGTAGCTGGTGACATACGAAAAAAACAAATCAGACAACTTACCACGGCATGTAGTGATGGAACTATTGCAGCACTCAATGCCTGTAAATTTTTATCGACGAAAAAGTAACAAAATATAAATAAAAGTTCACATTAAATTGTGAGCTTTTATTTATATTTTATATAAAAAATAGACGAAAAACGACAAAAAAATAAAAAATATGATATAATTGGTAAAGAAAGGAAGCGCTAGCAGTATGTCAAGTAGTAACCATGATTTAAGAGAATTATATAAATATGTAGATAGGGAGACAAAAAATCCTACAATTAAGAAAATATTCTTTGATAATGACTATTATTCGGTAAATTTCAATCCGTCATACCAGAGAAACTATGTATGGTCGATAGAAAAAGCGACGAAATTAATAGAAACTATTTTAATAAATGGTGAAATACCACCAATCACTGTAACAAAAATTAATAATATTATTGAAATAATTGATGGCCGTCAAAGATATGAAACTATTTTAAATTTTTGTAACAATAAATTTAGATTAAAAAAATCTGGGCTTAGTATACTAACAGACTTAGAAGGATGCACTTACAAATCTTTGCCAGATAATGCTAAAGACATAATACAAGGATATAAAATTAGAATGATAGTTTACAGTTTTAAATTTGGAATTCAATATCCACATAATTGTGAAGAGAATCTAAAACGAGATTTATTTAGACGATATAATAGTGGTATAACATCTTTGTCTAAAGCCGAAATTGCAAGAGCAAGTTATGCATATGATACATTAACAAAAAAATTTGAAGATAGGATAATAGAAGATAACGAATTATATACTAAATTTGTTAGCATTTTTATTCCAAAAACTAAAAGATCTATGATAAGTAGGGAATTAATTAATCTAGAACTAGTAAATATAAGGGAATTATTAACTACTCCTTATATTCCAATTATAAATTCTAAAACGGTAAAATTTGGTGCAGACATAATTGACGAATACTATCAAAGATATGTATTAAGGAATAAATATGATGAAACTATTCAAAAGTTTGAAAATATAATTAAAAAAATTATTAAAATAAAAGAAAATTTTGATTTTTCAAAAAATTTAATAGCAAATAACATTCTATTTTTTAAAGCTATATACTGGATGCTTTCTATTTTATATGAATATTTCCCAAAGGAATATTATAATTTTAGTGAAGATAAATTTACTCATTATATAGAACTTAAACCAGATACAAAAGATTATTTTGACAACTATAAAAATATGACAACTGAGTGCATAAAAAGTAGATACATATTTATGAAAGAATATTTAAATCAAGAATTAAATATTTCAATTGATAAGTATGTAAATTATTTAGATCAAGAAAAAGCAGATTTCAAACGAAAACCAAAAAAAATGATAAAATATACTAAAAATTGGAAAATTTTAAATAATATCCAAGATGTTTTAAGTAAGGAAACCACATTTGCAGTATCCGATATTAATGATAGAGTTAACAAAGGAAAATTTTTCATAAGACCATTTTATCAAAGAGAAGAAATTAAAAATGTTCAAATTGCATCTAGAATTATAGAAAGTATAATTTTAGGAATTAAATTGCCCCCAATTTATGTATGCTCGAGGGTCAATGAAGACGGTGTCACAATATACGAAGTAATCGATGGACAACAAAGAATTATAAGCGTCTTATCTTATATTGGTTCATTTATAAATGACTGTGATGGAAATTTAATAAGATCTAAAAAAAACAAATTTAAATTAAAGGATTTAAGAAATTCTGAATTTTTAAACAACTTATCTTTCGATGAACTTTCACCATCAATTAAAGATAAAATAATGAACTACGAATTTGATTGTATTGAAATAAAAGAAAATGTTAACACAAATTTCAAACCCGTTGACATGTTCTTAAGACTTAATTCAAAGCCTTATCCAATTTTATATAATTCCTTTGAAATGTGGAATTCTTTTGATTGCGTCGAGGTATTAGATAAAATAAAATTATTATCCAAAAAATATGCTAAAGATATTTTCAGACAAAGCACAAAAAAAATGAAAAATGAAGAATTAATTACAACATTAGCATACCTTAATTATAATAATATAAATTTAGATAACATATCTGATGTATTTAAAGTTTATATCTATTTTAAAGACAATGAAATAAAAATGACTTTTGATAAAAAATATGCTGTAACAATGTTACTTAACAATATAGAAAATAATAAGAAGAAAAAAGAAAAGTTAATTGCTTCAATTGACGAAATAGAAGTATTTATTGAAAAAATAAAATTATTATTTGATGAAAATTATGATAAATTAACAGAAATTATAAATCCATACAAAAAAGGAAGTAAAAAAGTTAGAGCAAAAGATTTTTATATGTTATTTCTAATCATACAAGAACTTAATTATCATATAATAAAAACTTACAAGCAAGATATTTTAAAAGATATATATAATATATATTGTTTTATGAAAAAAACTCCAGATTATATTCAATCTGATGATTTTATAAAATACACAAAAAATTTATTGTGTAAATATTCTAAACTACAATGATTTTACCCTATTATAAATTATGCTATTTTATAACTTTAAACACACATTTTTAATTATGATAAAATCTAGATATCTTCAATATACAATGAATTTTAGGCATTAAACAAACTAAAATATCACTGTTAAATAAAATAATTATTAATAAATTAAATATTATTATCTTTTCGTAATATGAAAAATAATATATAGCATATTTAAAATTAAGTAATAATTGTCAAAAAAATATTAGTAAAATGAAACTAATATTTTTTATTAAAATAATATAAGCATCTTCTATATTTGATAGTTAAGTGATATCGCCTTAATATTCATTATCTTTGCAAAAGAAAAAGTCCATAATATCAAGTATTACGAACTTTTACTTATCTTTCGCAACAATAGTGTGCGTAAAATTCAATATGGGGCGGATATAGGGATTCGAACCCTAGCATAATGGAACCACAATCCACCGTGTTAACCCCTTCACCATATCCGCCATGTAAGACTTTAAAAGCTTACGCAATATATTTTAACAAATTCTTATTATTTTGTCTATACTTTTTTTTATTTTTGTATAATTATTCAATTGAAAAAAGAGATGTCTATAAAGTATATGTAACAGAAATTAAGTTTTTCAACGATTTTTGTTTAGTCAAGGGCGAACAAAGTGAGTTC